>CAZYZI010000020.1:0-21228 GCA_964651915.1 uncultured archaeon
ACTTGGGAATGAGACCAGGTTAAAAATTGTTGAAACATTAATGATTAAAGAACATAATGTGACGGATTTGACTATTAGGGCAGGTAGGGATCAAACAACGGTCTCGAGGCATTTAGCCACATTAGTAAATTCAGAAATAATAAGTCAAAAAAGGATTGGAAGAAATATTTTTTATAAAATTATTAATTCTGAAATGAAAGAATGGTTAAATTCTGCAATAAATGTAAAAAATAAAAATTATGAAAAGAAAGAACTTAGAAACAAAATAGAAGATTTTTTGAAAAAACAGAGAGTTAAAAATGAATGATGAATTGAAAGAAATAAAAGAAGAACGGTTATTGAGATTAAAAATTCTAGGGGAAAGATTAGATGAATCTATTAAGATACCTGGAACAGATTACAAAATGGGCCTTGATTCTATAATTGGGGCAGTTCCTGTAATTGGTGACTTAATTGGTGGCGTCCTTTCGACCTATATTTTGTATTCTGGAATAAAATTGGGAGCGCCTCCAAAAATTGTCGCTCAAATGGCTACAAATATAGCAATTGATTTTGCTATTGGCTCAATACCTATTATTGGAGATATTTTTGATATTATTTGGAAAGCGAACGTTAAAAATATAGAACTAATAGAGCAAAATACACTCGACAATGAGGGAAATAAGGGCACGAACTATTTGATAACAGCTACGCTAGTTGTAGCATTACTAGTTATAATTCTAGTAATTTTAGGAATTGTATCCTAAAAATTGAGAGTGTAGCAACTATTCAGTAGACAAAAAATGTTTGACTACTTAATTATGCTTTGCCGAGAATACGGTACATTCCTGTGCCACAAGTTCCGCAAGTTCCTTTCATTGCCTTGCGACCATTCTTCATTGTGACTTCCTGTCCGTTACCTATTTCTCTTTTGGCTTTGCACTTTACGCAATATCCTTCCATGGTCTCTTATCGAGGAGGACACCATATAAAACAAACGGCAGGCTAATTTCAATGACTGTGCCCAATTAAGGTTGTTAAAAATACTAAAATCATACCTAATATAACAAACCAAACCGGAGCATCATGATTGTGATCATGGTTATGGACTTCAGGAAGTACATCTACCGTTGCAACATAAATGAAAGTGCCTGCTGAAAATAACAGTGTTAGTCCTATATTATCGTCAGTAGCAAAGGAAGTGTCTTTAAGCGCAAAAAAGGTAAGAATTGCTACTAAAGGTGATGATAATGCAAATAAAACCAAATACATTTTTGCCTTTGATTCTTCTATATCGATGTGTTTTAAAAAAGAAGAAAGACCAAAAGCTGCAGGTCCCTTATGAAGCATAATTGCTACAAATACAATCAAACCTGTTTCTGTACTGCTAGACACTGAAGCCCCTACAGCAAGTCCGTCTGCTGCCGCATGAGCTATTAGGCCGATTGTGGCTGAAAGACCTAAAAGATCTTTATCTTCGTCATGATGTACTGCGTGTGGTAAACCAAAAGTCTCTAGCAAAAGCATTACTACAAAACCAATCAGTAATACTAAACCTAGAGTCGAAGGTTCAATATGAGCTTCTTCATCGTGAATATGTGCTGCAGTTGTAATTAACTCCTCAATTTCCTCGAGACCTACCGTAGCATTGATATCACCCTCTTCAACTTCTTCTATCACGTGAAGTACGGATTCAGAAAGTGAGTCTTCGGTGGATTCATCATGTGAGTCTTCATGGCCATCATGGCCTCCGACTAATGTTTCTATTTCTTCTATAGCCTGTTCTGCATCGATATCTCCGTGTTCAACTTCGAGCATTACCAGAGCAATCGATCCTGCAATCTTACTATCTTCATCGTCATGATTCTCAAATAGTTCTAGCGCTTCGGGAATTACCACAAGAAAAGCTGATGCGATTAAAACTCCTGCGCCTATTGCCGTAAATTGTTTGAGATTTTTAGATGATAATTCTAAAGTTAATGGAATATAACCGAAAGCAGCTACTGAGAGGAACATAATGGCTGCAAAAACAAATAGTAGCGTCTGCGCTTCCATCAACAGCACCCAAGCTTACAACTGCAATCGACATCTGCTCCATGTTTGTGATTGTGTTCACATTCTGGATATAATGCATCAATTGCCCCCTCATCTAGAGACCATTTCAATAAATCTGAAATCAATTGAGAGCGATTTATTCCTTCGATTGAAGTTTTCCAACCATCTAATTGTTGTACTAACGAAGCCGGAAGATCGGCTGAAACTTTGGTTAAAGCATACCTTGAACGTCTTGACATGAATTGTTGATTATAATGTAATATAAATAGATTACGATTATATTATGATTGTATTATTATGGGCAAAAAATAATAAACACAGGCCCAATAAACAATGACGTATGAATGAAAATAATATGCAAATTGTAGTAGGATTGGTGATGGTTAACTTAGTCGCTTGGGGAGGATTCATCGCCATGCAGGAGGATACGACAAAAGAATACATCGAAAAAGTAGTTTATCAACAACCTGATGTGCAAATCGCCAACGTTACAGTCATAATAAATTACAATGGAGCTGAAGAAAACGCAACGGCTAATGCAAACATTACAACTGTAAACTATAATGTAACTGTCATTGATGATACCTCGGCATTTAATGCGACATTAGAGGCCAGTAAAGGAAATTTCCAAGTTACATTTAGTTGGCATCCTACTTTTGGAGTATTTGTTGATGAAATTGATGGAATCTCTAGTGGATGTGCATATTGGGAATTATTATACAACGGAGAGCCGTCAAGTCTTGGTGCATCTAATCTAAAATTACAAGATAATGATTCAATTACTTGGAAATACAATACTGATTATTGTTGATCTGTAGCAAAAATCATATCATCATTCTTGAAAGCCTTGAATTCTAATGCATTGCCACATGGATCAAGGAAAAACATCGTAGCTTGTTCTCCAGCTTCGCCTTTGAAACGAATGTGAGGTTCGATAATGAAATTCATATCTATTTTCTTTAAACTATCTGCTAAAGCTTCCCAATCTTCTAATTCAAGTATAACTCCAAAATGACTTGCCGGAACGTCCTCACCATCAACAGGATTTGTCTGTACTTTCTCTACTTTGTCAATTAAATGTGCAACTACTTGGTGCCCAAACATATCAAAATCTATCCATCTATCTGAACTGCGTCCTTCCCTGCATCCCAATATTTGCGTATAAAATTCCCGAGTTTTTTCTAGATTGTCTACTGGAAAGGCAAGATGAAATGGTCTCATATTATCCTAATAATGTGTTCTTTTTAGGAATTGGCTTAAGTAGAATGAGCTCAAATATCGGATAATGGACCAAATTATATTGCTAATTGCCCTAATCATTTATGGAGTGTTCATCATATTTGGAACAAAATGGGTTTTTGAATTCATGATGGCGCGTAATGTCAAAGAAAATGTTGCAATATATTACAACCGAAAAATATTGCACATGTTTTGTGGCGGATTAATTGGAATTATGGCCCCCTCTGTTCTAAATGCGCCAATATATGCACTTTACATTGGAATTGTATTTACTATAATTACATACATACCTTACTACACAGGTCACCTTCTTTATTGGGTTCAAACGAATGACAACAAGAATGACGTCAACTTCTGTTTCATGGCTGGAGTTTCTGTATATATTCTTTGGGAATTACTTGGCGATCCGTACCTAGCAATTATGCCTCTACTTTTCATGGCATTTGGAGATGGAGTAACAGGAATTGCAAGAAATATAAAATTTGGATACCGGACCAAAAATCCCATTGGTAATGTTTTCATGGCGATTGTCTGTATTCCTATGGGGTATTACCTAGGCACATTGTCAGATCCTGCTCTTCCCCTATGGGGAGTTATAGCAGCAATTGTAGCTACTTTTGTCGAAAGATATGAATTTGGTCCTATTGATGACAATGTACTAATTACAGTAAGTGCTACAATCGTTTTGTTTGTTGGTGATGCTGTTGGACCTTTATCTTAACCTGGTAATTTATTTGGTTTAGATAAATTTGATTCCATGAGTTTCAATTCATCGATTCCACTTATGACTATTTCCGAATCTGGAATCAATTCTTTATCTGGTACTTTATCTTCGTAATCTATTAAAGAAAGGATGTGTTTCATACAGTTTATTCTAGCTTTCTTTTTATTATCTGAACGAATTACTGTCCATGGTGATAATGTTGTATTTGTTTCAAGTAACATTTGAAATTTACGCATAGTATAATCACCCCATAATTCTTGTGCTTGCATATCGACAGGGGATAATTTGTACTGTTTCAGAGGATCATGTTCTCTTTTCTTAAAGCGTTTCAATTGCATTTTCTTTGATACTGAGAAATATAATTTGATTAAAATTATCCCTTCCTTAACTAAGATTCTTTCAAAAACGGGCGCATATTTTAGAAATCTTTTGTGTTGTTCATCTGTGCAAAAACCCATAACTGGTTCAACCATTGCTCGATTGTACCAACTTCTATCAAAAAGTACAATTTCTCCTGCAGAAGGTAAATGATCTGAATATCTCTGAAAATACCATTGTGTCTTTTCCTTATCACTAGGTTTTTCCAATGCAACAACGGGAGCCCCTCGAGGATTTAGGTGTTCTCGGATTCTCTTAATTGTACCTCCTTTTCCTGCTGCATCCCGGCCTTCAAACAGCAAGACTATACGCTGTCCTGTTTTTTTGACGTGTGTTTGGAGTTTTAATAATTCTATTTGCAACTTTAGCTTTTCTCTTTCATATTCAATTGTAGATTTAGGAATCCAAACTTGAACCTTCTTTTCACTTTCTTCAGAATTAAGGTTTTTCAAAGCTTCACCTTCTGATAATTTTACCTTATCGGATTCTGTCACGGGAATTTCGCACCAACCACAGACATATAATATTTATTATTCTAAATTACAGGTTCAAATTCTTTTGAATATTTACTCATGAAATCCCAGGCAATCTGAGCTGTATCTACCGTTCCCTGATTTCCTGGACTTCCGTCTGTATCTTTTGAATATACATTATGCCCTGCTCCATGCAGAGTTACAAGCGAAACTTCGGTATTGTTTGCGCAGTCTGTAAAGCCTCGAGTATTGTAAAATAATGTTTCCTCATTATAATCTGGAAGTGTTCCTGAACATTGATTTTTGTCCTTCCAAGTATAAAGATTCTGGATAGCTCCCGTATTCCAAATACTATCTGCAAATATGATTCCTGTAGCAAATGTACTTGTGTATGGAACTATTGGATCTAAAAACCCATGAATTTCCATGATTGGAATCGGAGAATAATTTGGATTATCGGATTCATCTAGGTAATACATAGACATGCAAGCTACAGCTGTAAAAACGTCAGATTGTCTATTCGCAAGAGACTGAGACATTCCACATCCATTTGACCAACCTGTTGCATAAATTCTATTAGAATCAATAGGATATTCCTGAATAGTGTAATTGACCAACTTGCGGATAAAACCAAAATCGTCTATACCTTCTTCTAAAGCAGGGTCGCAGCAAGGACCAAAATTCCAAGAATTGCCCCAGCCATCTGGATAAACTACAATTGCATTATTCTCCCTAGCTATGCGATCCATATCTGTCATTAAATATTGCTTATGGGCATTCTGGGTGATGCCGTGCATATCTACAATGAGAGGTACTGTAGTATTTGTGTCTAGATTTTCCGGAACATAAAGTATCCAACAACGTTCGAGATCATCATGAATAAAGCATTCGAATGAAGCGTCAGGCGGGAAGGTGATTTTGTCATTTCCAAAATCTTCGCTTTCTTCTTTATTCATATAACTAAAACCGCTCCAGACTACTGTGAAAAAAACTATAGCTGTTACGATGATAGCTTCTGTTTTCATACTAAATTTCTAATGATGGAGAATATTCTCCATGGCAGGCTTTAGAATTCATTTCCGCTCTGTGGTAAAAAACTGCATATGTCGTTTCTAAATTTGCATTATTTCCATTCCAAGCATGTAGTGCAGATTGTTGAAGAGCTCGTCCGTATGAAAAACTCAAAGCCCAAGGATGTTCGCCCACCATATTCATTGCATTCAAATGCTCTGTAGCTTCAGTTTCGGACTGACCTCCTGAAAGGAATACAATACCGGGAACATCTGCAGGTACTGATGCCTTAAGGCACTTTACAGTCATTTCTGCAACTGTATTCATATCGCCCTGAACTGGGCAATCTTTACCTGAAACAATCATATTTGGTTTCAATAAAATTCCTGGTAAATATACACCTTCATTCTCTAATTCTTCAAAAACTGTCTTAAATGTTTTTTCTGAGACCTCGTAGCATCTCTCAATTGTATGGTCTCCGTCCATCAAGACTTCAGGTTCAACAATTGGCACTAATTCTGCATCTTGACAAGCTTTTGCATATTTAGCAAGTGCTGATGCATTGGCTTTGATGCAATCATCTGTAGGTATGCCATCTCCAATAGTTATAACTGCACGCCATTTAGCGAATCTGGCACCTAGTTTGTAATAATCTAAACACCTTTCGTATAATCCTTCTAAGCCTTTTGTTAATTTCTCTGAAGATGAGTTGTCCATAGGGTGTGCTCCTTTGTCAACTTTTATTCCAGGATAAACGCCTTTAGATTCCAAAATCTTAGAAAGGCGAACTCCTTCGCTAGATTTTTGTTCTAATGTTTCTTCAAATAAAATAACCCCTGAAATAAAATTTTCCATTCCGTCTGTATCAAATAAAGCTTGACGGAAGTCCCTACGATTTTCCTCGGTGTTTTCTTGGCCAATTAATGCCAATCTTTTACCCATTGTTGGTGTGCTTTCATCAGCAGCTAAAATTCCTCTCCCTGATGATACTATAGCGCTAGCGACTGTGGCCAAGCTTTCTTTGTTCATAACCTCGCAAAACGACCTGAATAAAATGATTTAGGGGTTATTTTTGACCAATTGCTATTAACATGTCTTGGAACCAAGGTTGACTTATGTCAAATTCCTTGCCTCCTTTGATTAATTGCAAATCAATAATTCCTAATTCCCCACCCTTATTCTCATCTAGACCAACCAAACCACTTTTACCATTTAGTGCAAATTCTGCAGCCATAAATGCAGATTTTTTAATTAGATCTAAATCTCTTTCTCCTGGCTTCGCGGAACGTGCAAAATAACCACTTTTTTGAATTAGTGTTTTGTCTGCATCTAATGCTTCTGTAAACTTTTTGGCAAACCAATGACCAGGATTAATATCATCTAAACGCACATGGTCGAAAGCATCTCTTGGAACTTCTTGCCCTTGGGACTCGAGCTCTCGAACTATAGCATCCATGCCGGCCCCTTCACTTAGAAATATGTTAACGCAATCATTTTCGTCCATACACTTACGAAGTCTTTGTGATTCTTTTTGGAAATCAACGTCAATTTCTGGAATATAAACTGCATGAACGTCCCATCTTTCTTTGGACATATTTAATTCTGAAAGGAATTGCGTATCTTCTAAGGATTTGCGATATTCGTACGCAGTTCCTGCTGTAAGCCAACCACAATGCCTACCCATCACTTCATGAATTATTAATTGTCGACGACTTGTGGTATTCTCATTAACTATATTCTGAAAGAAGCGTGCGCCTTGTTCTGCTGCAGTCCAAGCCCCTAACGTTTGCTTAACTGGAATTACGTCATTATCTACTGTTTTTGGAAGGCCAACTACTGTTAATTTTTTTCCTTCACTTTCTAAATATTTAGCTAAAGCTGCAGCCATAGTATTAGTATCGTCTCCTCCAATCGTATGTAAAATATCAATTTTATCTTTCTCTAATTGTTTCGCTGCAACTTCTAATGGATCTTGACCCTTTGAAACATATCCCTTGTTTACACAATCTTCCAAATTAGTCAGCTTAACTCTACTATTACCTATCGGAGTTCCTCCAAAAGTGTATAGTATTGAAAAATTTTGTTTAACGTTCTCCGAAAATTCAATGCTCTCGCCAAGTAGTAGGCCCCTGTAGCCATGTTGATAACCGATAATTCTGGTTTTTGGAGATATTTCATTGTATTTTTCAATTAATCCGCCTATTGATGCTGAAAGGCATGGCGCAATTCCTCCACTTGTTAATATTCCCACTCTTGGCATGATGTGCGAAAGGGCAGGGATGTTAAAAATTGTTGCGCTTTTTTTTAGAATGGTTCTTTATATACTAATCCCTATGAAACCTAACTATAATTTGATGCCGGGAGCTAAATTAATTAAATATAGTGACTTGTGCTCCTCTATAGAGGTTGATTTGGCCTGTTTTGAGCGTAGAATTTATATAAACGACTTAACTGGCCACAAGCTCCAGTATTTCATCTGTTCATGGTTAGAGGACACAAGGGCCTGTAGCTCAGCTAGGTAGAGCGTCCGGCTTTTAACCGGACGGCCAAGGGTTCGAATCCCTTCAGGCCCGCCAGATGTTTTATTGGTAAGGAAGCATAATGGAAACCGGGAATAAGAGGGGCAGAAACCAGCACTTGTCCCACTTTGAAGGAGTAAAAAAATGAATGATAACATCTTATGGCTAAACAAACTTGTACCGAAGCATATTTTGCTTGATGACTCTGAAGTAGAAGGCAAATTGGAGCCTCTTAACGTATCAAGAGAACAATTACCTCGAATTTTACTAAAGGATCCTGCTCTTAAAGCACTGGATCAAGAAGCAAAGCCAGGTGATGTTGTAGAAATTCACAGAGTTAGTGAAAGTGCTGGGTCAAATTTAGCTTATAGAGTGGTGGTAGAAGAATGAACAAAAACAGGCAATTAATCAAATCTTTTTTCAAAAGCAGAAGTATCTCTGGTCCAAGTGCCGCACTTGTTAATCACCAGTTAGGGTCATTTAACGACTTTTTGCCGCATGAAAAAAATTCAGCCCCATGGATGCAACGCGTTGTTGATAACATTTCAGTAGGGGCTGATGAATCTCTAAGAGGAGCAATTCGCTTAGAATTAGGAGATTTAGATGTTGTCGTTAATTTAGGAAAAATTAGAATAGGAAGACCTATGGTCTATGAAGCAAATGGTTCACAAACTGAATCGATTCCTATGATGGCTCGATTACGTAATATGACCTATGCAGCACCAATATACCTAAATTTTACAGTTATTGAAGAAGGAATTGAAATTGAAGAAGTAGAAGAAGAAATTGGAAATATGCCTGTTATGGTGAAATCAATTTTGTGTAATTTGCACCGTAATCATCTCACTGGTGAAAATTCAAGTGATGAAGAATACAAAAACGGATTAAAATCAAAATCAGAAGATCCCGAAGATCCTGGTGGTTATTTTATTGTAAATGGAACTGAAAGAGTTCTTGTTTGTCTTGAAGATTTGGCGCCAAACAGAGTTATGGTAGAAAGTGAAGAACGCTACCAAAGACAAACTGAATTGGCTAAAGTTTTCTCACAAAGAGAAGGCTTCAGAGCACTTACTGTTGTAGAGAAAAAGAAAGACGGTATTCTTTCTGTTTCGATACCTGTGGCATCTGGTCAAGTTCCTTTGGCGATTTTGATGATGGCTTTGGGTATGGAGTCTGCAGACGAAATTATGAGTAACGTCAATCCTGAGAACAGAAGCGAAATGCAAAATTTAATTTTGGCAAATATAGAAGAAGTTCACAATACTGAAGGAATTTATACTACTCAAGAAGCTTTAGAGTATTTAGAAAGACGCTTTGCAGCTGGACAATCTAAAGAATACAGAAGAAAAAGAATCAACTACATTCTTGATAATACCCTCTTACCTCATCTAAGTACTACTTTTGAAGCCCGTGGAAAAAAGGCTGTTTTCTTAGGTCGTATGGCTCGAGAAGTTTTAGAATTAAATCGAGGAGAAAGAAAAGCTGATGATAAAGACCATTATGCTAACAAAAGATTGAAATTGGCTGGAAATTTAATGGAAGAATTATTCCGTTCTGGACTTCAAGCACTTCTTAATGATATGAAATACCAAATGGAACGTTCATATTCGAAAAGAAAAGAAAACCGCGTCCATCATGCCGTTAGAAGAGACGTTTTGACGAATAAAATAATGCATGCAATGGCTACTGGAAATTGGACTGGTGGAAGGGCTGGTGTTTCACAATTATTAGACCGAACATGTAACATGGCTACTCTTTCACATCTTAGAAGGGTAATTTCTCCACTTACAAGATCGCAGCCTCACTTTGAAGCTCGTGATTTACATCCAACTCAATTTGGAAGATTGTGTCCAAATGAAACACCAGAGGGACAAAATTGTGGATTGGTTAAAAATCTAGCTTTAATGGTGGATGTTTCTGAAAATGTACCTAATGATATTGTTCTTGAAACTCTAGAAAATTTAGATATACGGCCTATAGAAGAAAGTGCTTCTGAAGATGGAAAGGTTTACTTCAATGGCGATCTTATTGGATCTCATAAAGCTCCACTGGATTTGGTTGCTGAAGTTAGACAAAGAAGAAAAAAGAATTTGATAAGCGATGTTGTCAACATAAGATATGACGATTCTCTTAATGATGTAATTATCAATAGTGATCCTGGAAGAATAAGAAGGCCATTAATTGTTGTGAATAGAAACAACAAATTAGCACTAAAAGATAAAGATGTTGAGAATCTTGTTGAAGGAAAATATGAATGGGGTGACCTTATTGAAAAAGGCGTTATTGAATATATTGATGCAGAGGAAGAAGAAAATTGTCTGATTGCTCTAAATGAAGGTGCTTTAAAATCTAACAAAAAAACACATCATTACACACATATGGAAGTTGATCCTTTGGTTATTCTTGGTGTTGCAACTTCTAACGTTCCTTTCCCTGAACATAATTCTGCTCCAAGATGTACAATGGGTGCTGGTATGTCAAAACAGTCATTAGGAATGGGACAAGCAAATTACCGTATCCGTCCAGATACAAGAGGTCATTTGTTGCATTATGCACAAAGGCCAATGCTCCAAACTGAAGCAATGAAGTATAACACTCTGAGAAAGAGGCCTGCTGGTCAAAATATGGTTGTTGCTGTCATGTCTTATCATGGATATAATATGGAAGATGCATTAATTTTCAATAGAGGTTCAATTGACCGAGGTATTGGAAGATCTACCTTCGTTAGGACATATATGTCTGAAGAAAGAAGATACCCTGGTGGTCAAGAAGACCGCTTCGTAATTCCAGGACCAGAAGTTAGAGGTGCTCGTTCAGAAGAAGCTTATTTCTATCTTGAAGAAGATGGATTAATTTATCCTGAAATTGACTTGCACGGTAAGGAAGTTTTAATCGGCAAAACAAGTCCACCTCGATTCTTAGCTGAGCCTACTGATTTCTTAAGTCCTCAAAAAGTAAGAGAATCATCCTTAACTGTAAGGCATGGTGAAAAAGGAGTTGTTGATTCAGTTATGTTATCAGAAACTGAAAATGGTTCAAGAATAGCTAGAATTAGAGTTCGAGATCAAAGAGTTCCTGAAATGGGAGATAAATTTGCAAGTAGGCACGGACAAAAAGGAGTTATCGGACACATGGTCCCTCCTGAAGGAATGCCGTTTACAGAACAAGGAATAACTCCGGATTTAATCATCAATCCGCACGCTATTCCTTCCCGTATGACTGTTGCTCACGTTCTAGAAATGATTGGCGGTAAAGTTGGAAGTATGGAAGGAAGACCTGTTGACGGTAGTGCTTTCTCTGGTGAAAAAGAAGTTGATTTGAGAAAAGGTCTTGCTGAATATGGATTCAAACACAGTGGAAGAGAAGTATTGTACGACGGTCAAACTGGACGTAGAATAGATGCTGAAATTTTCATTGGAGTTATTTATTACCAAAAATTACACCACATGGTTTCTGGTAAAATGCATGCTAGATCTCGCGGACCTGTTCAATTGCTCACAAGACAACCTACTGAAGGTAGAGCTAGAATGGGTGGATTGAGATTCGGAGAAATGGAACGTGATTGTTTAATTGCTCATGGTGCGTCAATGGTTATCAAAGATAGATTACTAGATGAAAGTGATAAGACTGTTCAATATGTTGATAGTAAAACTGGACATATCGGATATTTAGACCGTAGAGGTGTTCTAACTTCTCCAATGGGAGATAACACTTCTATTTATCCTGTTTCGATGTCTTATGCTTTCAAGTTATTATTGGAGGAATTGAAATCGCTCGGTATTGCGGCTAGACTCAGACTGGAGGACTTATCATGAGGGAAATGATTCCTAAGAGAATTGGCAGAATTGATTTTGCTCTTATGGGGCCAAAAGAATTCCGTAAACTATCTGCCACGAAAGTCATAACTGCTGATACTTATGACGATGATGGTTTTCCAATTCCTATGGGGCTCATGGATTTACACATGGGAGTTATTGAGCCTGGATTAAGATGTAAAACAAGTGGCCGTAAAATGGATGAAGATCCGGGGCACTTTGGACACATTGACTTAGCGATGCCTGTAATTCATTCAGGGTATTCAAAAACTGTCAAAGATGTGTTGAATGCTACACATCCAAGTTCTGGTCGAATTATGCTTACACAGGATAGAATTGACCACTATAACAAACAAATTCAAGCTTTAATTGATTCTGACGCTGGAACTACTGTCTCTATCGGCGGGATTTCTAGAAGAGCTGTAAGAGAAGCAGCTAAGTCAAAGAGTTGTCCACATTGTGGTGAAGAAAAAATCAAAGTTACATTAGATAAACCAACTACTTTCAGGGAAGAAGGACGCAAATTAACACCTAAAGAAGTACGCTCTCGTCTTGAAAAGATTCCTGATTCAGATTTACTCTGTTTAGGATTTAACCCGAAAATAACTAGACCGGAGTACATGGTATTGACTGTTTTAGCAGTCCCCCCAGTACCAATGAGACCATCAATTACTCTCGAATCTGGAGAGAGATCGGAGGATGATCTTACACATAAATTAGTTGACGTTTTAAGAATCAACCAACGTTTAAGAGAAAATCGAGATGCTGGTGCACCTCAGCTTATTGTTGAAGATTTATGGGAATTGTTACAATATCACATCACAACTTATTTTGATAATCAAACTGCAGGTATTCCTACTGCACGCCATCGTTCTGGAAGACCGCTGAAGACTATCGTTCAAAGATTAAAAGGTAAAGAAGGTCGATTTCGTTCTAATTTATCTGGTAAACGTGTAAACTTCTCTGCTCGAACTGTGATTACGCCTGATCCTTATCTGAGTATTAACCAAGTAGGAGTTCCTGAACTAGCTGCTCGTGAATTAACTGTCCCTGTTAGAATTAATATTCACAACCTAGCTTTTATGAGGGATTTGATTAAAGAAAATTTTGTTCCTACAGATCCTGACCAATATATTCCTGGAATTAATTACATGATTAGACCTGATGGTCGAAGAGTGAAATTAACTGAAGAAAATTGGGAATTTAATCACGACCGCTTAGAACCTGGATTTATTGTTGAAAGGCATTTGATGGATGGCGATATTGTATTATTCAATAGGCAACCTAGCTTACACCGTATGTCTATGATGGCTCATGAAGTTCGTATAATGAAAGGTAAAACTTTCAGAATTAACTTGTGTGTATGTCCGCCATATAATGCAGATTTTGACGGCGATGAAATGAATTTACACGTTGTTCAATCTGAAGAAGCAAGAGCTGAAGCTCGAATATTGATGCGTGTCCAAGAACATATACGTTCACCAAGATTTGGTGGTGCAGTTATTGGGGCTATACACGATCACATAACTGGTATGTTCCTCTTGACTCATGGTGAAGCTAGTTATGACGTTGACCAAACTGTAAGAATTTTGTCTCGTGTTGATTACAAAGGAGACTTACCAAAACCTGAATATCCTAAAGCAAAAGGAGGTGCCAGATGGTCTGGAAGGCAAATTTTCTCTGTTCTTCTACCTGATGATATGAATTTGAAGTATAATGCTTCTGTTTATTTTGCAGATCGAAGTCTTGAAGAAAATAAGGAATTAGATATGGTTGTCGAAATTGTAAATGGTAATATGATAAGTGGACCTGTTGATGGTAACTCTATTTCTGCTTTCAAAGGAAGGATTTTAGAAGAAATTTCAAGATTAAAAGGTGCTGATGCAGCAAGAGACTTTATCGACAAAGTAACTAGGCTAGCTGTTGGTGCATTGATGGAAACTGGATGTACTACTGGAATAGACGACGCAGATGTGCCTGAAGATGCATTAGACCAAATTGTAGTTGCTCAAAAGAACGCTGTCAAAGAAGTTGACAAATTAGTAAATGCTTATAATAAAGGAAAATTAAAACCGCGGCCTGGAAGAAGTGTTGAAGAAACCTTAGAAGTGGAAATTATGTCTTTACTTGGAAAAGTTCGTGATACTTCTGGTGAGATTGCAGGATGGCACTTAGGTATGGATAATTTTGCAGTTATAATGGCCCGATCGGGGGCTAGAGGTAGTATGTTGAATCTTTCACAGATGGCAGGTTCTATCGGACAGCAGGCTGTTAGAGGTGAAAGAATATCTCGTGGTTACGAAAAGAGAACTCTATCCCACTTTAACAAAGGTGATTTGGGTGCAGACGCTAAAGGATTCGTTCGTTCCTCATACAAGAGAGGATTAAGTCCTACAGAATATTTCTTCCACTCTATGGGGGGTCGTGAAGGTTTAGTCGATACAGCTGTAAGAACATCTAGATCAGGATATATGCAGAGACGTTTAGTCAATGCTCTAGAAGATTTAAGAGTCAAATATGATGATACTGTACGTAATACTGCGAATACTGTTGTTCAATTCAAATATGGTGAAGATTCTATAGATCCTACCCGAAGTAAATTCGGAGATGCTGTAGATATTGATGCCTTAATTGAAAAGATTACTTCAGGAGGTAAATAATGGCTAGATTAGATACTATCAGAGCACTTGAAAAACGCGGATTATCTCCAAAGTTAGCTGAAAAAACTGTTGAGTTAGGATACTTGTTAGGTTCTTTAAAGAAATGTGATTTGAAAACTTTAAGAAAAAATTTCTATTACAAAGAAATCTTACAATTAATAGATGTCTCAAAAAATAATATCATAGATAGAGATGAGATTGTTGCAAAGGCTCTCGAAGAGGGAGATATTAACGAAGGGCCTCTTTCAGCTGATCAAGCTTTAAGAAGAGTCGAAAAGAAATTAGGAGTTATTTGGTCTTTACCTGAAGGGTATACTATCGATGGTTTGACTTCGCATATTTCTAAAAAAGGTCAAGTTCTTTTGGGAGTTGCTTTCCCAATCAATTCAAAACAATTCCGTTATCCTTTCCATGGATATGTATATCTAAAATCAAGAGGAATTTGTTACCAATCTGTTATTACTGAAGTTCTCTCTTTTGATAGACCAGGTGTACCTGAAGAAGAAAAACTGTTACTTCCTGCACATACTGAGGAGCCTTATGTCACTTTCTTAAGAATTGAAAGATTAATTGAATTGCCTCGTACAATTAGACTTGAAGAATTCCGCAAAATGGATGGTACTCAAGTTAAATCTGCAAGAAATTACACGCAGGTAGAAGATGCATTAGATCTTGAGCGGGAAAGATTAAGATTTGAAGAAGAACGATTATTTGCTGTAAACATGTACACTGGAATGGGATTGAGTGAGAAAGTTTCACTTGGTTTGTACACCCATGGAATGTTTTTGGCATCACAGGTTGTCACGGCAACAGATAATGAATTACGAAATGCTGGAGTTCCGGCTACTAAAATTGCTAAATTTAGAGAAGCTGTTGCGGAAGCCGCTGCTGCGGAATTACAAGAACCTGTAGCTACGAAAAAACCTGCTGCAAAAAGTAAAAAAGGTAGCAAAGACGAACCTGTTACAAAGAAAATTAACAAATTCCGTAAAGGTGCCCTCAACGCTAGTACAGATTTACCGGCTGCATACGCAGAAGAAATTGCTCAAGAATCGGAAACAAAGAAATTGAGTAAAAATGATATCCAGAAAATGGTTGATGAATATACTATTCTTACGGATAAAGAAAATAAAATTAACGAAATAATTTCAAAGAAGGGTGATAAACTCCCTCAAGGAATTGTTCGTGAAATCGCGGAAAAGAGTATCGCACATAAATTAAAAGATAAACAAATCGATAAAGTTATTGATGGGGCTATAATACAATTCAACCAGAACAAAGTAGATGCTACTGAAGCGGTTGGAGTTATTGCAGCACAATCAATTGGAGAACCTGGAACCCAGATGACTATGCGTACTTTCCACTACGCTGGTGTTGCTGAAATGAATGTTACGCTTGGTCTTCCGCGCTTAATTGAAGTTGTGGATGCGAGAAGAATTCCAAAAACACCTATCATGGAAGTTTATCTTGAACCTGCAATATCTGGTAGTGAAAAGAAAGCTTTAGAAATTGCTAGTCGCATAGAAGCAAAATCTGTAGCGCAACTTGCTGATGTTAATACAGATATTACCAATTTAAGAGTCTTGATTGAACCAAATATGAAAATTATGAAGCAAAGAGGGCTTTCTATGGAAGAACTTGCAGGGCGAATCAAGAAAAGAGGAAGACTAAAATCCAAAATAACTATTGAAAATGGAGTCATTATACTCGAAGAAGATGAAGTTTCTTTCAAGAAATTATATATTATCGAAGACAAAGTTAGTCATTTGATGGTTGATGGAATTGGAAATATTCAAAGAGCTATTGTAAGAAAAGAGGGTGATGAGTACATAATTTTCACTGAAGGTTCGGATTTACAAAAGATTCTAGAAGAAGAGGGCGTTGATCCTACAAGAACAAGCACAAATTCATTACATGAAGTTGCTGAAGTTCTTGGAATTGAAGCTGCAAGAATTTCTATAGCAACAGAATTACACAAAACATTATCTGAACAAGGTCTTTCTGTAGATCATAGACACAATATGTTGGTGTCTGATGTTATGACAAACACCGGATCTATTCAAGCAATCGGAAGGCATGGTATTTCTGGAGCTAAAGTTTCGGTTTTGGCACGTGCTGCTTTCGAAATTACGTCTACTCACTTATTGCAAGCTGGTTTAACAGGTGAATCTGATGTATTAACTGGAGTTGCTGAGAATATTATTGTTGGTCAACCAGTCCACTTAGGAACTGGAGCTGTAAGTGCAATTTATAAGCCAAAAAAGAAGGCTAAAGGGAGGAAATAGATGGATATTAACAAAGCTTTGAGATCTGCTATTGAAACTGGAACTGTACATGTTGGTGCTAGAGAATCATGTAAAGCCGCAGATGCTGGAACTGCTAAATTAGTCATAATCTCTTCTAATTGTCCTGAAGAAGCTGCAAATCAAGTTAAAGAAAGTAAAAGTCCGGTACATAGTTTCTCAGGAAATAATGCTGTCTTAGGGGCTGCTTGTGGTAAGCCGTTCCCTGTCTCTGTTGTTGCTATTCTCGATGGTGGCAAATCAGATGTTCTTAGCCTAAAAGCAGATTAAATAACCCCGAAAGTTTAAGGTCTCTTTCTAAACTGGGTTTTCATGGATTTTCCAATTGATATTGGCAATTACGTAAATTTGAAATTGAATGTGAAAGAGAAGCTTTCTAAAAGTGAACTTGAAGTATTATCCAAAAATATAGATTTAGTACGTGATGCTGTTATTGCTACAACTGCTTTCGCTAGGGCAAAAGGACTAGGTGGGCACACTGGCGGACCTTACGATATTGTCCCTGAGACTTTGATTGTCGATTCTTTAAGAGAAGGTGGTGCAAATATTCATGATGAATTTTTTGATGAGGCCGGGCACCGTTCAGCACTTCAATACGTAAGAGGGGTTGTGAGGGGCAAAATGGATTCGGAAAAACTGCTTCATTACAGGGAGTATGGATCAGGATTAGCCGGACATCCTGAACCTGAATTATTAGATTGTATTGATTTTTCTACAGGAAGGCTTGGTCACGCTGCTGGACATGTGAATGGTGTTGCTTTTGCAAATCCTGATTCTGCAATAATTATGTATGGATCTGACGGAGCTCAGATGGAAGGAAATAATGCTGAAGCTGCTAGATTGGCTGTAGCAAATAATCTAAACGTAAAATGGATTATTGATGATAATAATGTTACTATTGCAGGACATCCCGAAAATTACATGGCTGGTTTTGATGTAGGAAATACTTTGGAAGGTCAAGGGTTCAAAGTTTTTACTTGCGATGGAGAAAATTATACTGAACTTTACGACTGTATTACTAAATCTTTAGAAATTAACGGGCCTGTAGCTGTAATCTGTAAAAGAGTGATGGGGCCTGGAATACCTGATTTAGAAGGTGAATGCCAACTGCATGATGTGATTCCATTTGATGTTGGAATTAAGTATCTCAAGGAGAGAAATCAAGTTAAGGCTGTCAAAATGCTTGAGGATGTTGCTTCAGCTCAGCAAAATAAAACTGCATTTGAATTCAAAGGAAGTGGTGACACGGATGCATGCAGAAAACAATTTGGAAAATCAATTACGTCTATTCTAAGCCGCATGTCTGAGGATGAACGTAAGAAAGTTCACGCCTTTGATTCAGATTTAGAAGGATCTGTGGGGCTAACTTCAGTAAAGAATGATTTTCCTGAATGTTTTACGAGTGCCGGAATTCATGAAAGAGGAAATTATCTTGCTGCTGCTGGATTTGGTTCCAAAGAAGGTAATCTTGGAATATTCGCAACTTTCTCAGCGTTTATGGAGATGGTAATTTCTGAGATAACTATGTCTCGATTAAATGAAGCAAATGTACTTGCTCATTTCTCACATGCCGGGGTTGATCATATGTCTGATAATACCTGTCATTTTGGATTAAACAACTTTTTTGCAGATAATTATGTCGAAGAAGGTAGCCCAACTGGACTATATTTTCCTGCTGATGTAAACCAAATGGATTCTGTTGTAAAAAGAATATTTCATGATTATGGATTGCGATTTATTTTCTCTAACCGTTCCAAAACACCTTTGATTTTAGACTCAAATGGCGATTCATTCTATGGTAAGGGCTATGAATTTACACCTGGTGCCGACGAAGTAATTCGTGAAGGTGATGTTGGATGGATTATCTCGTACGGAGACATGTTGCACAGATGTTTACATGTAGTTGAAGAATATCGAGAAAATGGAATCAATATTGGATTGATAAACAAACCAACTCTAAATTCTGTTGATGAAGATATTATGGCTAAAATTGGAAAATCACCCTTTGTTTTAGTTATTGAGAGTTTGAATTCAAGAACGGGATTGGGAGTTCGATTTGGTACCTGGTTATTGGAACGTGGCTTAGCTCCAAATTATGATTACATGGGAACTACTAGGCCGGGTAATTGTGGCCAAGAAGAGCAAATCCTTCATCAAGGGCTTGGCGTAGATAATATCAAAGAAAAATTATCTAATTTACTGTAAAAAATATGGCAATGGGAATACCTGCACGGATTTTCGCAACTCTATTACGATTTTCTCCCGGGCGTATGCGAAATTGGATGTGGAAATGGTGGTACCAACGATTAGCGAAAGCGCACAAAAGGGGCGATTTTCGCTTTATGAATTATGGTTATAAGGATGATAAAGAGCTGAAATTATTAAAAGAAGATGAACCAAATCGGCTTTTCATTCAATTATACAATATGAACATTCGTGATGTAGATCTAAAGGGAAAAGAAGTTGTTGAAGTTGGATGTGGTCGAGGTGGCGGAGCTTCTTGGATTGCTAAAACATATAATCCAAAAAGATTGATTGCATTTGATTTTTCTAAAGATGCCATTGGATTAGCAAATGAATGGTATGTGTCACAAGAAAATCTTTCTTTCGAAGTAGGAAATGCTGAGGATCTCCCGCTAAAAGATAATTCTAAAGATATAATTTACAATGTAGAATCATCACATTGTTATGGAAATGTTGAAGCGTTTGTGAAAGAAGTTTATCGTTCACTTAAGACTGGAGGAAATTTCTGCTGGACTGATTTTAGAGATAAACCAACTATGGAAAAATTACACGATATATTTCTGGATACAGGATTTAAGATTGTGTCAAAAAAGGACGTTACCAAAGAAGTTTTAGATGCTTTAGACGATATTAATGATAGTAAAGTTAAGGGAATAAGAGAAAGTGTGCCAAGAACTATGAGAAAAAGTTTCGAGACTTTTGCGGGAGTTCAAGGAACGCCTGTTTATGAGGCATTTAAGGCCGATAATTTGCATTATCACAGATATTTGATGATTAAACCCGAATAAACCATCTATTTCTTATACTATGAAATCAATCTAATATTATGAACAAATCATATTTGTTGGTAATTTGCTTGCTTGGTGCATCATTGACAGGATGTCTCGATTTTTTATCTGGAGAAGATGAAGAAAAGAGTTGCGATCCTTTGCCAGGTGCAGATTGTTCTGGAGTAAATCTTAGTGATGAAGACCTTTCAGGGCCTGGATATGATTATACTCTTGGTGAACTTATAGGATTAGATTTACAAGGAATTGATTTCAGTTCAGCTACATTACAAAACACAAATTTTTGGGGTGCTAACTTATCTGGTGCAAACTTCGCAGGCGCTGATTTGACTGGCGCATTTTTAGGTTTCGCAGATTTGAGTAATGCTGACTTATCTGGAGCTACTCTGACTAATGCAATCCTCAGCCAAGCACATTTGGATGATGCAAATTTTCAAAATACAATTTTAAAGAATGTAAGTTCCCCATTTGTTCAAGGTACGCCACTGTCATTGCCGGATTCATGGTCGCTCGTTGCTGCAAATCTAACAAACTTCCCAGAAATGGTAAATGCTTTAGATAGTAATGGACATGAATCTGGAGGATTTTTAGTTGGACCTTATGCAAATCTTGAAGATGCTCAACTACTAGATGCAGATCTTAGTAATCTAGATTTATCTGGAGCAAATGTCAAAGGCACTAATTTTACCCGCGCTAATTTAACAGGAACCAATTTCCAAAATGCTGACTTTTCTTGTGATGTGATTACGTATTCTTGGGGTGGGTATACTTCTTGTACACAACTCAACTATGCTAATTTATCTTATACTGATTTTACTGATGCTCTTTTCGTTTCTCCGGATACTGATGAAATTGCTGACTTTACAGGAACGTATTGGAAGCAGACTATCTGGTGGGATGGAGTAACATACGACGAGAATCAAGCTTAAACGATTTATAACTGCTGAAAGCTAACCCAAACATGAATGGTCGTACTTGCCTAATTACAGGAGCTACTGACGGAATAGGCAAAGAAGCTGCTATCGAACTGGCAAAGAAAG
>CAZYZI010000021.1:0-20184 GCA_964651915.1 uncultured archaeon
AAAGTAAGGTTATTCCAGCATCAATTATTTCTTTAGTTTCTTTTAAGTTTCTAAAAGGATCAGCCATACAAGCCAACATTTGTCCTTTTTTCATTAATTTAATATCAGGAATATTAATTGAAGCAATCAATTCAGAGCCCATAACATCTTTTAAGTTTGATATTTTAGCTCCTTTATCTTTGTATTCTGAATCTAAATATCCTGAATTTTCCCCAGCTCCTTTTTCAATTACAACATCAAAGCCTAATTTAGCTAATTTTGGTATTGAAACTGGGACTAGAGCGACGCGTGTTTCATTTTTATTTTGTTCTTTTGGTATTCCTATCCGCATCATTTACACCATCAATTTGTGTGTAGACTAAAATAGTCTGTAGAGTATCTTACAAACAGACTCATAAAAGTTTTCCTATTACTTTCCGATTTCACGTGCGATTACTAATCTTTGAACTTCTTGAGTTCCTTCATAAATTTGAGTTATCTTTGCATCCCTAAAGAAGCGTTCAACTGGAAATTCAGTAGTGTAACCATATCCGCCTAGAATTTGGACAGCTTTTTCTGAGACCCACATGGCAGTATCTCCTGCATTTAATTTAGCAAACGAAGCTTCAAGAGTATGTCTATCAGCTCCATTTTCATAGTGTTGACCTTTTGACCATGCAGCTTTGTAAACTTGTAATCTTGCAGCATCTATTTTGAGAGCCATATCTGCTAAGTAATTGCTAATTGTTTGGTGTGCGGCTATTGGTTTTCCAAACGTTTCCCTTTCTTTTGAATATTTTAGTGCAGCCTCATATGCACCTTGTGCAATTCCTAAAGCTTGTGCTGCAATACCAATTCTCGAATTGTCTAATGCATTCATTGCAATAGCGAAACCTCTTCCAACTTCTCCTAAAACATTTTCTTTTGGTACTTTACAATTATCTAAAACTAAAGTACATGTATCACTAGAACGAATACCTAATTTATCTTCTTTTTTACCTATTTTAAATCCTTCAAATCCTTTTTCAATTATGAAGCAGGTCACTCCTCCATGTTTTTTCGTCCCATAATCTGGATGGTCTGTTACCTTGGCAAAAAGTACGAATAAATCGGCCGTAGTTCCGTTAGTAACCCACATTTTTTCCCCATTCAGAGTGTAAAAGTCCCCGTCATCGCTTGCCTTTGCAACCATTGCAGCAGCATCAGTTCCAGAACCAGCTTCACTTAGTGAATAAGCCCCTAAATATTCTCCAGAAGCAAGTTTTGGTAAATATTTATTCTTTTGTTCTTCATTTCCGCTAAGAACAAGAGTCATAGAACATAATCCTACATGAACTGCCACCATGACACCCAATGAAGGATCAACTCTAGACAATTCTTCAACGACAATAGCTTCAGAGATGTCATCTAATTTTTGACCACCATATTTTTCAGGAATTGTCATTCCTGCAACACCCAGTTTTGCAAATTGTTTGAATTCATCAACAGGTGGTTTTTGTTCTTTATCTCTTTGATGACAAGTTGGTCCAGCTACAGTTTCAGCAAAATCACGAACCATGTCTCTAATCATTGTTTGATCTTCGGTTTGTGAAAAATCCATTTTAGCCACCCATTAGTTTGATTATAGCTTCAGCAGGTTCACCACCACATTCTTCGAGAGCTTCTTTTGCTTTTTCATGAGATACACCTGCTTGTGAAGCCACTAATTCAATATCTTCATTTGGAATACTTGTTGATTCTCCATCATCTCCTAATCCACGTTCTTGAGGTTCTCCAACAATTTGATATGATTGTTGCCCCATCATATTCATAGAGGTAACTGAAGGATTATCAAAGTAAATTTCTTTGTCCTTTGTTCTGATTATAACTTCAGTGGCATCAATATCTTCCGTAGAATTTTGTAATTGCTTTTGCAACTTCTTCATCATTCGAGGATTCATACGCCCCATTCCTGGCATCATAGTTATGCTACACAATGCCTCTAATAAGAATTTATGCTAAGCGATATCTTAGTATTACAGCAACATCTCCCAAACCATTTAGCATTTCACCACCATGATGATGAGATGAAATTTCAATAGTATTTGTTCTGTTTTGTTCAGCTAGCACTAATAGCTTTCTTCCTTCATCAGTTCTTGTTTTTTCAGATAAAATAAGCATACTTTCAGCAGCCCCTGATTCAACTGCTTTTTTAACTTCTAATTTTCCATATGTTCCCATGTCTTTGGCTATTGCTTCTTTCAAATTCTCTATAGCTCCCATCTCTTCTTGTATTTTTATTTGAGCTACGGCTTTTGGTAAATTTCCTTTGCTAATTGCTTCATGGATTCCAGACATTCCTCCTTGTCCCGAATTTTCTACAATACATCCTGAGAATATTTCTGGGGCCTCATCTTTTCCAACATCTACAAAATCTTCTTTAAGAAATCCAGGCCCTACAACAACCATAATTGCACCTTTTATGTGAACATCTACTAATTGTTTTACCGTCCTAGAATAAAATTGACTTAATTCTTCTCCGCCCGTTGATTTGCCACTTCCAGCCCTATTGAGAGTCTTTAGTTCTCTTAGTCCGTAGGTTCTTAATTCAGCAATAACAATACTATCACTTTCTATTGCAACTGCAATAGCCGTTACTACTGGTTCTTTAGCTTCTCTTAATCTTTTTTTATGATGACTTAACCAATTAGATTTACCGATATCAAAATCATCTCCCGGCTCTAAAATTAAGGTATGATGTGATCCTTGGTCTCTCTCACCTACTGCAATAACACCATGACACCGTAGCCTTTGACCAAATGATTGATATTCTACATTTTTGACATCAATAGTCAATCTCATTTTTTGTTTTTTACCTCTTTCTTTACGAATTCGGTCAGCTTGAGTAGCCTCTCTTCTTTCTGTAAGAGCTCTAACCATATCACCTTCATCAAGTAATAAATTCAAATGATAGAGGTCATCTTCATGTTCTAATTTTATGTGATAAATGTTATCATCACGTTTTTTAACTTTCAACGGTCCTCACTTGTATACAGTGATATCTAAGTTTTTAGCTAATTCTTTGTAACGATTTCTTATTGTTACTTCAGTGACGCCAACAGTATCAGCAATAGTTTTCTGTGTTTTTCTTTGATCATAAACTACAGAAGCTATGTATATTGCAGCAGCCGCAACTCCAGTAGGACCTCTGCCAGAGGTGAGTTCAGCTTCGATAGCCTGATTTAGAATATTAATTGCAGCACTTTCAACATATCCTGGTAGTTCTAATTCTCTACAAAATCGAACAATGTAAACAGAGGGTGATGCAGGTTGTAAGTTGAGTTTCAATTCTCTTGAAATATATCTATACGTACGTCCAACTTCTTTTTTCGAAGCTCGAGAAGCTTCAGTTATTTCTGTTAAAGTTCTCGGAACTTCACATCTTCTGCAAGCACCATATAATGCGGCAGCTGCCACACCTTCGACGGATCGTCCCCTTACTAAGTTATCTTGAACTGCTCTTCTGTAAAGCATTGCAGCTTCTTCCCTTACTTGTCTATGTAATCCTATTTTTGATGCAAGGCGATTTAACTCATTCAGGGCTTGCGCTAAATTGCGATCAGCTGAGTTGGAAGCTCTAGTACGATTCTGCCATTTTCGCATCCTATAAACTTGCGATCGATTTTTTGTCGGTACATTATTTCCATAAATATCACGTCCTCCCCACCCAATATCGGTTGAAAGTCCTTTATCATGTACCATAACAGTCATTGGAGCTCCACCTCTTGCCCTTCTTTCATTTTGTTCAGAATCGAAGGCTCTCCATTCAGGTCCTTGATCAATAACTTGGTCATCAACAACTAGTCCACAATTGCTACAAGTTATCTCTCCACGTTTGTAATCTCGAACGATATGTTCAGACTTACATTCTGAACATTCTGTTAACTCCTCAACTTTAATTTCTGTATTTTTTTCGGAGTCTTTCATAAGGCTTAATTCCGATATTATTTAGGCATTATAAGCTTTGGGCCGAAGCCTTTAAATTCTTTGAAATGAAGTAAGGTGGGACACATTTTTTTCGAGTAACTTATTTATCATCCCCACACGACCTCCTTGATTAATGACAAGGGTCCGCGATCCCATCCATGATTACATTGATTTAACTTCAGTAGAAGTAAAATTAGTGGATACGCCAGCCTATCAAAGGCTGCGTTGGATTAAGCAATTAGGTCCTACTAATTTGGTTTATCCGGGAGCAAATCATACAAGACATGAGCACTGCATGGGAACATGCCATGTAGTTGGTAAAATGGCAGATTCAGCAGGACTTAATTCTGATGAAAAACAATTAGCCCGAGTAGCAGGTTTGCTTCATGATTTAGGCCACACAGCATTTTCGCATTTAGGTGATGAAATAGAGGGATTAGAAGATCACGCAATTCGAACTACCAAAATAATATCAGAGACATATATTTCCGATATTCTATCAGATGAAGGCATAGATTCGAATGAAATTAATCAGATAATATTGGGTGACCACAACCTAGGTCCATTAGTGTCTGGAGATTTAGATGGCGATCGTTTAGATTATTTAGTTCGTGATGCACATTATACAGGCGTAAGTGCTGGTGTAGATATGGGTAGATTAATTGCTACAATGGCGATTTCAGATTCAAATTTAGTAATTAAAGAAAATGGCCTTCCCGCAGTTGAAGCACTTCTTACAACAAGATCTACGATGTATCCTACAGTTTATTTTCATCCTTTTGTGCGTGGGGCTGAATTAATGCTGGCAAGAGCTACAAATAATGCTATTGAATCTAATAAAATAAGTATTGATGAATTCACCATATTTACAGATCACAAACTCCTTTCTGAGTTAGAAAAGGCAGGGGGGTTATCTCAAGAAATTGTAAGAAATTTTGAAAAAAGAAATATTGTCAAAAGGGCAGTTAGTATTACTAAAGAACAGGCAGAGTCGTCAGGGTTTGATAAGTCTAAAAGGAGTGAATACGAAGATTCCATAGCCTCTAAATTAGGAATTCCATCCTGTGAAATTTATGTAGATATACCTCCATTTTCAGTTCTTCCGGGTCTTAAGGCTAAAATTCTTAAGAATAATGGAGAAATTGTTTTAGCCCGTAATCTATCGAGGCTTGTTTCAGGGTTGTACGAAGCTCAATTCGACCATTGGAGATGTAGGGTTTATGGCCCTTCAAATCTTAGAAAAGAGTTGGCAAAAGTATCAGAAGCAGTACTTGGTATCTAAATGTCAGAAACAACTAAAAAATTTATAGAAAAATTAGGTTGGAAGATTACCGACTATTCATGGGATGGCAATGCACATATTTTTAATGTTGAAGAACCTGATAATTTAGAAGAAGAATTCGAGGTTTTACGTCTTGCTTTCAAGAAAGTTAGCAATATTAGTAATGAGCGTGTATTTCCGATGTTAAGGAGAGCTGGTGATGAATTAGTATTAGTTATAATTCCTCAGCCATCTTTTGACTATGTTCAAAGTAAAACTAATTTGTATTTACTTTTTGCTACAATTTTTTCAACAACATGGGCTGGAGCTCTTTGGTGGGCTTCTTATTCAGATTCTCCTGTTCTCGAGTTAAGTTATGTTTGGTTAAGAGTGCTAATAACTCCAGATGTTTTGTTTATGGGTTTTTTGACATACTCACTACCTTTGATGGCAATATTAGGTGCTCATGAGATGGGCCATTATTATTATGCCAGAAAACACAATTTAGACGCTTCTTTACCTTTTTTTCTTCCTATGCCTCCTATTTTGTTCATACTTGGAACTATGGGGGCTTTCATATCAATAAGAGAGCCCATACCAAATCGGAAAGCATTGTTAGACGTAGGAGCTAGTGGCCCTATTGCAGGTCTTTTTGTAGCTATTCCAGTTACACTTCTTGGGTTCTGGCTGACTGAAAAAAGTGCAGTTCCCGTTCCTATAGATTCAGGTTCGTCAATGTATTTGGGTTCTTCATTTTTTTGGGAATTTTTATATGTTAAATTTAGCATATGGTTAACACCTTCTGGTGATTATTTATCTCATCCAGTGGTTTTGGCTGGTTGGGCAGGATTTTTTGTTACGGCTCTAAATTTAATGCCAGCAGGCCAATTAGACGGAGGGCACATCTCTCGCGCAGTTCTTGGACCTAAATCTAATAGTATTTCTCTAACTGTAATAGTTCTTTTGGTAATCATGGCATTTTATGGAATTCCAGGTGTTGCACCTCCATATTTGGGTTGGGCAGTTTACGCAGTTTTAATTTTCTTTTTAGGTACTTCACATCCTCCTCCTTCTGAAGAATTATCAGGTATTGGGACTTCACGAATGGGGGTTGGTATACTAACAGGATTAATTTTAGTTCTTACATTCATTCCATCACCTTTGGTGTTTGGAGAATCCCAATTTGATTTAGATATAACTCAAGATCAGGATGAATTCAGTCCAATTAGTGGTGAATCCAATATTACGTATTTAATGATAATTAATAATGGCAAATTTGATGCCTGGGAAAATCTTACCATAAATATTGATAAAGTTGATAATTATACTATTGAATTAGAGGTTAATTATGTTAATATAAGTTCATTAAATCAATTTAATTCTACTTCTGAAGATTTTAGTCGTTATGTCTACTGGGATGATTCTGGAGAAAATTTGACTTTAAATCTTACCTCTAAATCTTATGCGAATTTGACACTTATAATTACACCTAATGAAGAACCTGTTCCCGGTAAAATTAGTTTTGATATGAATGTTACGAGTAGAACCGAACGTGTTTATACACGAACTTTTGTTTTAGTCACAGAGGATAAAAGCTGATGGACGTTTTTGAAGGTAAAGCATGGATTTCAGGTCAAGGCCTAATCCATACTTGTATTGGTGTTGATGAAGGCAAAATAAAATCAGTTAAGAAAGTTCTAAAAGGTGATAATCACACTGTGTTTACAGGGGTTATTTTACCAAGTGCATTTGACATGCACGTTCATTTTAGAGATCCAGGATATGCTCATAAGGAAGATTGGAAAAGTGGTTCAGAATCAGCTGCAGCTGGAGGAGTAACTGCAGTTGTTGATATGCCTAATACAAATCCATTTACATCAAATGTAGAAACTTTTAATGACAAAGTCTCAACTGCAACATCTAAATCGGTTGTTGATTTTGGAATTGGAGTAAATGTAGAAGCAGGAATAACAGAGAAATCGTGGTTTGATACAATACCCTCAGCATTTTGGAAACTTTATCCTTATGGAATAAGTTCCGAAGAATATTTTACATATGCAAAAGAAGTTTTAGAAAAAACCAAAAAACCATTGGTAATTCATGGAGAACATCCGGACCATATGCACAATGAACCTTTAACACAGTTATCAGACCATACACAAAATAGGCTTATTGCAGAACCTGAATGCTTAGCATCTATGCCATCTTCACCATATTTGCATGTAGCACATTTATCTACTTTAGAAGGATTAAATCGTATGCCAAAATTAGCTACATCAGAAGTATGTCCACATCATTTACTCTTGAATCTTGATAATTGTCATTCTTTAGATTGTAAAGTAGATCCCCCACTTCGCACAAAAACAGATAATTCAGCATTGTATGATGCATTTAGAGAAGGAAAAATTCCTATTCTTTCAAGTGATCATGCACCACATACTATCGAGGAGAAACGTTCAGATACTCCACCATCAGGCTTGCCAGGTGTTGAAACAATGATTCCATTAATGTTGAATGAGGTTTCCGAGGGGCGTTTAGAATTAGAAAGATTAGTTACAGCAATGTCCGAGGCTCCTGCAGATAGACTTGGATTAGATAGGGGTAAAATATCCGAAGGACAACCTGCAGATTTGATTATGGTAGATATGAAAAATTCTAAACCTATTAATTTAGAAAAGTTGCATTCTAAAGCTAATTGGACACCTTTCCAAGATTGGCAAGCAATTTTCCCATCACAAGTTTATCGCAGGGGAGAATTAATTGCAGAAGATGGAGAAATTAAGCAAGAAGGAGGAGGCCAGAATCTTTTTTAGTTTAAAGTTGTTTTCAACGAAACTTTAATACTGTAACGAATCCGGTACATAGTGATGCAAAAAGATTGGACCCCATTCACATCCGTCGCATTTAATTTTACATTTGTAATTTTAGTGATGTTCGCTGTATTATTTTTATCGATGACTTCAGAAGCTGAAGAATATGCAGATGTTGATTTTCATCTTTCAAGAGATTGTATTGGTGAAAATTGTAAATTTTCTCTTGATAATCCAACTAATAGTAGGCCAAAATATTGGGTTGCTCAAAATGACCCACCTGTTCAAAATGAATATTATGCGTTAACAACATGGGAAATGAATATGGGAGGGCCTCTCCAGTTAGGAGATTCTTATAGTTATGTTATGTGGGTTGAATCAACAAATGTTCAGGAAATAAGTTTTAGAACAACATTATTCATAAATTGGATTGATTATTCAGTTGATCCTGCAGAAACACGGATGACCAATATATCTATTGATGAAGTTGGCAAATCAGCTTCATTTGGCCAATTATTAGCTGAAAATTATACAGTTGAGTTGGAAGGTTCTACTTTGGATAAAAGTGAATTTCCAAATGGCGTCCCAGCTTATACGACATTAGGGATAAAACTGGAAACTAAAATCCGCTGGGCTCCTGATACAGATAATAATACAGCATGGGTAAAAGCAGATACTCCTGATTTCGATTCTACAATAACAATGAATTTTAGGCATGTTGATATTGCCGATGACTATACAGGTTATTTTGACAATAATCGCGTGGATGCAATGAATGAAGATTCACTTTTAATCAAAGTTAATGTAACGAATGCACTTGGAGCAGACAATTTAGACACATCTGGTGCATCCATAGAAATCGAAGGGGTTTCTGGAGGGGGAACTTTCAAAGATTCAGTTATCGTTAAGGAAAAGCACACTTATGCTATGTATCTTCAAGGGACTTGGTGGTATCAAGAGGATTCTAATGTTGCAACAGGTACATACACTATCAAATTAGCTGCAAAAGACATATATGGTAATAAATGGACATCAGAAATTGATTATGAACTAGTTGTAGATAACTATGGTTTAGAAGTCCAATTTGAGGAAGGTTATAGTCCCAATGGGCAACTTCCGAAAGGTGGAAAAGTTGACTTTGAATTTCTTATTTTTAATCAAGGAAATACACGCGATATTTTCACTGTTGAAATAGATGATTCAGATTTACCTTCAGATTGGGAAGCTACCCTTAGATCCCAGTCTGAAATTGATGTTACAGCAGGTCTTTATGGGTATGTTCAAGTGCGTGTAGAGGCGCCAGTTTCAGCCCCTGGCGGTAGTAAAGAGAAAATCACGGTAATAGTGACATCTTCTGGTAATTCAAATATATATGAACAAGTTAGACTTGAGACAACTGTAAGAACTTATGGTGTGGCTTTTCTTTCACCACCTAGTGAGGTAAAAATAGATCCTGAACAATTAGACATAGATGGTTACTACACTTTCAGTATTAATCTTAGAAATACCGGTAGTGACAAAGACACATACAAATTAGATGCAACAACAGCACGTGGAGATTGGACAATCAGAGTAGAAATAGATGGCAATGAGATTTCAGCCGTTACAGTAGATAAGTCAGCATCTCAAAAAATTGACATAGTCATACGCCCAGTAAATTATGATGATACTTTGGGAGAACCAGTTAGTTTTGTTTTAACTGCAGATTCAATATCTCCAGGAGATGGTTCAGCAACTTTATCTTCCTCTATAATTATGGAAGTTCCTCTAGACAAAATATCAGATTTAGCAATTACTTTAGATGATGTATTAATTAATGGCAAACCATTATCTATACTGACAGAAAGTGACATTCCAGCTTCAGAATCAATTCAAATTCAGTTGACAGTTTTTAACAATGGTGGAAAGAGTACAGGTTCATTTGGTGTTAAATTATATGAAGGTTCTCGAGTAATTGATGAGTATATTATTGTGCAAGGGATTAGTGGTTTTGGAAATGAACCCGTTGTACTACAATGGGCTAATCCTTCATCAGGGTTGAAGACTTTGAAAATATATGTTGATTTTGAACAACAAGTTCCAGAATCAAATAACAATAGGCTTGATAATTCGTTAACTTTGCCTTTAGTAGTTGGTGAAAAATCGTCAAATAATGGTGGAGGTGAAAATGGTGATGATCCTCTTCTTTCTGGACCTAGTCACTTGCTAACAATGTTTGTTCTTCTAACTTTTGTAGTATTAAATCGCAAAAGAAATTAAGTTTCATATTCTTCAAGAAACTCACCACAGAATGGGCATGCTTTCCATTCAGGTTTTACAGGTTTTTTGCATTCAGCACAGAATTCTTGTTCATCAGATATAGATTTAACTTGCCCGCTCATACTATTAAAATTTTGATTTGGTAAAGGTACTTCTTGATCTAGTTCTTCTATTGAAATAGCATCATCATCTTCGAAATCACTTAATTCTTTAGTGCCGGTTTGACCCAGTAAATCGTTCAATATATCGTGTTCATTTTCGATTATTTCGCCTTTAAGTTGTCTATTACTCCCATCAAGATTCTCAGGTTCTTCAACATGGGTCTCATATTCATCATCTATTGGTATTAGTTTAGGCAAAATTCTAAATTTTTTTCTTACTTCTCGTCCTCTCTGAGTTTTTGTTAAAAGAAAATAAAGAATTATTAAAACTAGTACTAATAAGACAACAATGTGTTCCAACGTTAAATTTTCTATTTGATTTTTGATTTCTTCAAATGATAATTTATTTGTCACAATAAGTTTACAATAACAATATTATTTATTACTTTTTGCTGACAAGATTTTATATCAGGCTTATTTTAGAGTGGGAATACTCCAGAGCCAGATTTACCCTAGTTTTAACGTAGCGGGGTGGGGTAGCTAGGAAATCCCGTCGGGCTCATAACCCGGAGATCGATGGTTCAAATCCATCCCCCGCTACCATTTTATTAGCTAGCCATTCTGGCAAAGAGTTGCGTAGAATCTTTGAACACACAGCAGACGCAGGCATACACGTAGAAAGTGAATCATTATCCAATGCTTTTCATGAACTTAGTTTAGCATTTACAGAAGTTATTACTGGTGGAGGATTACCAGACAAACAAACATCTTTCAAGATAGCTTTGGAATCAGTAGATTTAGATTCATTGTTAATTAATTACATATCACATTTGATTTATCTTTTTGATACTGAAAATTTTTTGGTTTCGTCAGCTACACTTGTTGTAGAAACAAAAGATTTAAACAAACTTTCAGGCCGATTAGATGGAGACTTTTATGATGAGAATAAACATGGTTATGGTGTTGAAATTAAGGCAGTTTCATATCATATGTTGGAAATATTAGAAGGGCCTCCAGCAAAAATAGTAGTAGTATTGGATCTTTAGAAAGGTCTAAATCTATCCACTTTCCTAAAGAGTTATGACTTGGACGGCTATTGCATACAATCTTGGCAAAAGAGTAAAGCCAATTTGGGATTCAAGTATTCTTAATTTCATGCCGTCTAATACAGATTTATTGGTTCCCGAAAGTGATGAACCTATTTTAGTTATGGATATGGGTGGAATAATCCGCAATCGGCCAGATCCTTTTCCATTACCATCTAGTCCAGAAAAAACATACGTTGATTTTGGTTTAATTTGGGGTGAAGATATTATTGATTTAATTATGTCAGATAAAGGCAAAGTAGTTCTTCCCTTGAGAAGATTACAAGGTTTTCAGGAATTAGATGCAGCTTTAGCATACGCTGATGATGTTACTATAGGAATTGATTGGTTACAGTCAGTTGAATCTCAGCATGACGATTTTTCAATTGATATTGTTCAGCTTTTACAAAAACTTCATCAGCGAGGTCAGACTGATATCCTAATTTACAGCCTTACGGGTGAATGTCCTTATATTCCTGCAGGGACGGCAGTAAATTTAGATATAAAATTAGCATATTTAACTGAGTTTAAGCAATTACCAAATTGGTCTAAAGAGGTTTTCGTTTTCGAATAATTATTATGTTACATATTGGAATTGATGATACAGATTCTGTAAAAGGAGGTTGCACAACGTGGTTAGCAACGGAAATCATTAAAGAATTATCAGAATTTGACATTATTGGTAACCCAAGATTGGTAAGATTAAATCCTAATGTGCCTTGGAAAACAAGAGGTAATGGAGCAGTTTCACTTATTTTTGGAAAAGGTACAGGTTCTAAGCAAATAATTGGGAAACTTAATGACTTAGATATATTTGCTTTTGAAAAAGGTTTGGAGGTTGTTTATGATAAAGAAATAATTCTTAAGCGTATAATGGAAATAGTTTCAAAAAAATCTCATCCGGATTCCCAACCTGGTGTCGTTATTTCAGATGTATTTCTTCCAGAGGGATTGTATTGGCAAGGTGTAACTAGTATTGTATCTGAAGAGATTCTAGAAGAAGCACTACAAGGTACTGTGAATTCTGGTCTTCGGGGTTCAAGAGGTATTTGCGGTGCGGCTTGTTCATTAGCTTGGTCAGGAACATCGAATATGGGAGGAATTACCCATACGTGGGAACTTATAGGTTATAGAGAAGAGAAAAATTGGGGCACAAATAGAAATATTTCATCAGATTTGGTTAAAAAAATTTCAGAGATGAAGGGTGTTTTTTCTTGTATTGATTCAGATGGTAAGGTTGCTATGGTTCCCAATTCTCCGTGCCCAGTATTGTGGGGTTTTAGAGGGACAGATTCTTCAATTTTAGTTGATAATTTTAATATTTTAGGTCCCGAAAAGCCAATTCGTTGGATTTTATACAAAACAAATCAAGCAACGGATAATCACCTTCGTACTAAAGAAATTACAAATCTTATAGATGGAGATTGCGTCCAGATGGAGGTTTTTGTTTCTTCGAATACAACAGCAATAGAAGGCGGACATCGTTTCTTTAATGTTAAAGATGAGAATGATGTAAGTGTAAAATGTGCTGCATTTGAGCCCACTAAGGATTTTAGGCACATTATAGACAAATTAGAAATTGGAGATTCATTAATTATCTGCGGGAGTGTAAAAAATAAAACAATAAATTTAGAAAAGATCAAAGTTCTAGCTTTAGTACCACGTTTTTCAAAACCTAGTAATCCATTATGTGAGTGTGGTAAAAGAACACATTCCTCAGGTAAAAATTCATTTTATCGTTGTAAGGCATGTGGGAAAAGATATGAGAGGCCAGATATGATTGAAATAGATTCGGATTTACAATTACAATGGTATGAACCTCCTGCATCATCTAGAAGACATTTATCTACTCCAGTATCTCTGATGCGAAAAATATGAATAGTCAAAGTAGTGATAAAAAGTTGGCATATATTGCCTTAATAGTAGGTATTTTTGCAATTTCAACTTCAGCTATTTTGATACGTTGGAGCAATAGTGAACCGTTGGTTATCGGTTCATACCGACAAACATTCGCTACTCTTCTCTTTTTGCCTTTTTTGTTTAAAGATAAGTTTAAGGAAATCACCACACTGTCATTAAATGAAGTTATAGAGTTAATATTCATAGGTATTTTATTAGGGGCACATTTTGGTTTTTGGATATCTTCTGTTAAAGCAACATCAGTTGCAGCCTCAGTGCTTTTGGGCACATGTCACATAGTTTATGTCGCCATTATTGGTTGGATTGTTTTTGGAGAAAAACTCAATAAAAATGGAATTACAGGCACTTTTCTTGCATTATTTGGCATAGTGATTCTCTTTTGGGGTGATTTAGTTGAGGATCCAGGTAATTTCAGAGGTAATTTTTTAGCTTTTATTTCAGGAATACTTGCAGGTTTGTATTATCTTGGTGGCCGTAAGCATCGTAAGAAAATAAGTTTGCCAACATATGCATTTATTGTTTACTTGTCAAGTGCAATTACTATGTGGATTGTTGTTTTAGTACAGGGATTAGAATACAAACCAATTTCAAAATCCGAATTCCAATTATTTTTTGTAATGGCTTTGGTGCCTACACTTTTAGGCCATACAATGCAAAATTGGGCTCTTGCTTTTTTGCCAGCTTATGTTATCTCTATAACTTTGCTTGCTGAACCAGTTGGTTCCGGACTTCTAGCTTGGCATTTATTCGATGAAGTTCCTAGTTTAGGTGTTTTAATCGGTGGTTTAATTGTTCTTTTTGGAGTTTGTGCCGTGGCTTTATCAGAACAAGATTTTACTTCAGAAGATCAATCTTAAGTTTCTCAAATTCTTGTTCAGTTAATATTCCTGTTTTTTGCAGAGTTTCTAGTTCTTTTAATCTTTTCATTTTTTCATTAGCAGCACTAGAATTTATCGTTTCTTTCTTTGGTTTTTTCTTTTTTATTTTTTCTAAGGTTTTCATTTTATCTTCTATCTTTTCTTTTCTATGTTTTCTTTTAGCCAATTCCTTCAAAATAGTTGCAGCCATTTCTAGTTCTTTAACTCCAGATACTTTAGCTAAGGCTTCACTAGCTTCATTTTTTTTCTTTTTGCGAACAATTCGTCTCTTCACAGCCATATATTCTATTTCTTCAGTATAAACACATAAATAAATGTTAAAGGCGTGTTAAACGTTTAAAACACCGGTCTGTTATCAAATCATGTCGGATATAACTCTTCTTGGCGGCGAAGAACTGAAGATGAAACTCAGTCCACATATGTTTTCATTTTTCAATCTTTATTTTATTTTCTTGTTATTATTATTGTGGGGTCTTTGGATATATGATTTTTTCGTGCAGGAATCATTCAAAACGTTTCCTTTTTACAATATTTTGGTAGAAGTTCCTTTTGTAAATGAAGTTACAGTTGGAGCATTGTGTTGGGCATTGGGTCTTTTTATTGTTGGTTTTGCAGCTAGATATTTCTTTATGGATTCTGGAGGGCAGAGTATTTTCCGTTTGTATTCAGGGGTAGCCGTTCTTGGGATTTTAACGTTGACATATTATGAAAGGAATGATATGGGCGATACTATGGAATTTGGCCGTATGTTTATTCCAGGAATAACAATAGCAGTGTCATTGATCGGTATTTTATCGGTTGATTTTTATCGTCGTTCTTTTACTTATTTTTTAACAGACAATAGAATTGTTCTCAAGAGTAATTTCTTAATGAATCGTAGCGAGAGACAAGTTCGTTATAATCATATTGAAGATATAAAATTAGAGCAAGGACTTATTGGAAGTATATTCGGATATGGTACTGTATTGCCATTAACTGGCTCAGGTTTGGGAACAGGTACTGATGAATCAATGGTAGTAGCAGGTGCAGGTTCTGATGTTAAAGGTCTAGGAAGTTTTGGACTTGCTGGTGGATCTCGTAGTTCATCAAAACGAACAAGGCACAATCCTCATGACTGCTTATTTGGCGTACCTTCACCAGGAAAAGTTAGAGATATGATAACAGAGAATATTCAAGCAGATACTGGCGTTGAACACTTAAAAAATATTAAAGAACTTTTAAGTCAAGAAGACGATGAAGAATAATTAACCAGTTTTTAGATTGATATTTGCTTCTTTAAGCATATTTAGTGATAGATTAAAATCAGTCATCCATCTTTCTGGTATTTCAGTATTTTCAGGATAAATTATAGTCGAGATTCCAGCTTGAATAAGTGATCGTGCACACCTAGTGCACGGAGGCCACGTAACATATGCAGTACAATCTTTGAGAGATATTCCAATTCTTGCAGCATGCATTATTGCATTTTCTTCAGCATGACAAATTAGAGGATATTTTATTTCACGATCATTTAAGCGTTCATCATTATCTTCAATGCCTCTAGGTAATCCATTAAATCCAGTACTTCTAATTTCTCGATCAGGCCCCACAACAACACATCCAACTTGAGTTGATGGATCCTTACTCCATTTAGAAATGTGTTTTGCAAGTTTTAGGAATCGTTTATCCCAATCAGTCATCATATTGTATTTTGTGCAGGGACCATATAGTTATCTGTCATTTTTAAACTTGAGAACAAATTTTACAATCACATTTAGTTTTTCTGGCTTGGCACCATTCTCTTCCATAAAATATCATTTGAAGGTGTAATTTATTCCATAGGCTTTCATCGAAGATTCGTTTTAGATCAGTTTCTGTTTTCGTAACATTTTTACCATTAGATAGTCCCCACCTATCTGCTAATCTGTGAATATGAGTATCTACAGGAAACGCAGGTGTATCAAAGGCTTGAGCCATTAAAACAGAGGCTGTTTTGTGCCCAACACCTGCTAATTTTTCTAAATCTTCAAAATTATTAGGAACCTTTCCATTATGATGGTCTAAAAGTTGTTGAGACATCTTTTTTATATTTTTAGCTTTAGTTGGCGCAAGTCCAATTTGCTTGATTATGTCTCTAATTTCTTTTACATCTAGTTTGTTCATTTCAGAGGGTTTATTGGCTTTTTCAAATAACATTGGAGTTATTTCATTGACTTTTTTGTCAGTACTTTGCGCACTTAGCATGATTGCTACAAGGAAGGTAAAATTGTTTTCATGATTCAGTGGTATGTCTGGTTTAGGGTATAATTCTTCAAGTGTGGATGTTATGAATTTTACTTTATCAGCAAGTTTCAATTTTATCACTACTTGCCTTTAAAAATAGGTTTTCTTTTTTCAATAAAAGCCGTAATTCCTTCCTTACCATCCTCAGAATTAGCACATTCGACAAACATTTCGCGTTCAAACTTTAATCCATCTTTAAGATTCATTTCAGATACGGCTTTAATGCTTTTTTTTGCTCTTTCAATAGCATATGAAGATTTTCGGGTAATGGTATTTGCAATTTCTATAGTTTTGTTTTTTAGTTCATCAGCCGGAAAAATAAAATTTAATATCCCATAGTCACAAGCTTCTTGAGCAGTTATCATTCTTCCAGTTAGAATCATTTCCATTGCCCTTCCTTCTCCTATTAATCTAGTTAATCTTTGGGTACCGCCTGCACCAGGTATAATTCCAATATTTATTTCAGGTTGTCCTAGCTTTGATCTATCACTTGCAATTCTTAAATCACAAGCCATTGCGATTTCCAAACCTCCCCCTAAACAAAATCCATCTATCATCGCAATAACTGGCTTGGTTAAGTTTGATATTATTTTTGTTACAATCCAATCATTTTCTAGATCTTTTTCAGTGTCCATTTTTCGCTTTAAAAATTCTTTAATGTCTGCACCAGCAATGAATGCCTTTCCAGGTGAACCTGTAAGCAAAATAACTGCAATATCGTCATCCTCTCCCAATTTTGTAAAAGCTTCAGCCAATTCGGTTCTAGTTTCCGAATTCATGCTATTCATTTGTTCAGGCCGATTCACAATGACAGTTCCAATCTTATCTTTTGTTTCGATTAATACATTTGTCATGTCAATTCATTCCACGTCTTTTATTGAAGCTTTGTTTAATCATCAAAGGTTCCGCATGAAGGGCATGTTTTTTCTTCATTCATTTCAAACATAGAACCACATGCACTACACAAGAATTCTCCATCCATTTCAGTAAATTTGGATTCCGTTGTTTCATTTTCTAGAGTTTCTTGACTATCAACAACTTCTGCAATTCCAGTAATTACTTCTCCACTTGTTTCACTTAAACGATTAGCCACAGTGAAATAATATCCAGCTCCTGCTAAAGCAATAATTGCTACAATCCCGGCACCAATAATAGTTGTATTAATCGACTCTTCATCTTTTTTCTCTTTTTCTGTTGCCTCTTTCTCAATTTCAAGAACTATAAATCCCGTTTCAGGTTCAGATTCAAAATCCATCCTATCGACAGCCACTACAGAATAGTAATATGTGTAACCCAATTCTACATTTGAATCTCTATAGGAAAGATAAATTTCTCCAACATCAATATTTCCAATTAAGGTTCCAGTTTCATTTATTATTGTTGATCGATATATTCTATATCCTGTTAAATCCTGAGATTGGGACGACATAAAAGATGTGACAATATCTGTAGTTCCATTTTCTACTTGATTTGTATTAGTTATTGCTAGATTCCTAATTTTTTCAGGAATATCTCTGTCTACAATAATGTGTTCATAATGTTCATTAATTAGGTGATTTCCAGCGTTATCATATGCTACTATCCTAAAGTAATAATGGAATTGATTATTTACAGGAACTGAAATTGGTAAATCAGATATAAAATAATCTCCGTATTTGTCCCATATGATAGGCATTACTTCTTGATTTTCTCTAACTACTGAATAGTATAAGGTTAAGTTCACAGTGTCATCTAAGTTATCAATATCAATTTCAATTTGTTCTGCATCCGTCAATTCTTGTATTTCTTGAATATTGGTGTTTGGAGCAATAGTATCAACAAGTATCTTTCGACTTATTTCTGAAATGCCTTTGTTGCCTGCCTCATCCGAAGTAATTACTCTAAATTCGTATTCGCCGTCAATCGGGACATTGAATCCAGTCCATTTGGCTAATGTATTTTCTTCAATAGTAGTCCAATTTTGATTATTCAATCGATATTGAGCCTCATATCCAGTTATGTTTGGATGGGTTGCAGTCCATTCAAATTCTATATAATCTAAATTTGTAATATTGCCTGTAACTCTCATTTCAATATCTGCATAGGGGGCTGAAAGGTCAACAATTGTTTGTGTATCGTATTTATTTTCTTTATCTTCCACAAGTCCTTCATCATCTCCCCCCATTGATCTAAAGCGATATCGATATCCATCTAAACCATCTGTAAAAATAGCGGTATTTTGTTCCGAAGAGAAGTTTTGCCACACATTCCATTCCCCCCAAGTTTCACCATTTGTTCCATTATCATCCATATATTCTATAATGAAATATTTGGTATCATTGCCCATGATTTCATCACTTTTGTACCAATCTTCTACAAACCATCTAATTTCAAAAGAAGAATCATTTACAAGAGAATCTGATTCAGCATAGGTTCCAGGTGGTAAAACATCAGGTATGATGTATAGTCTAGCTTTGACTGTAGTCCATAAACTGATTTCTTCAGTCGAGTTCATCGAAGTTATAGAAACATTAAATTCTCCTACTGAAAATTCAGTAACTGATGGATTCAGAACAATAGTTAGATTTATAGTGACTTCTTCATCAAATTCAGCACTTATATTAGAGCGGTAATCGACTATTGAGAAGTTCATCGTATCATTCAGAGTTACGCTAATTTCATACGAATCTTCTATGTTGCCCCTGTTGTATAACCATATTTCGAACTGGTATGTCCATTCTTGATCACAGCAGGCTTCATCCTCTGATACAGCTTTATCTTCTATTGGAGTTACAAGTTCGAAAGCATATACTGGTAGTACTTCAAGTTTAATAGAAATATATTCTGGTTGGAATCCCCAAGCAGAGGATTTAGGCGTTACACTGACTAGTTCTTCATCAAACCATTGCGTATTCCCTGTTTCTCTAACCACAGATGCCAAAACATTCTTTCCTTCCTTCAATATACTTGAGTTGAATTTGACTTCATCATTCCAATATTCCGCATAATGTCCACTCCCCCATCCTAAATCATCGAATATTTCTTCCCCATTCAAATAGTATGTCCCATAATTATTTGCAGCCATATTCAGGCTTAGTGTATCATTTTCGTAATTACTAAGATCCTCTATGTAAAAAATATGCCTGAAGTATGCATAATTATTTCCTGACCATTCAGTATTATAGTCGATACCGCTTAGGTCATCGTCTCCAAAAGGTGCCGGAGAAAGAGTCCAATTTGAATCCGGTACAAAATCAATCTCTGTCCACGTTGTGTTACTTTCTTCGTACAGTCTGCCTCCCGTTGAATTTACCCATTTCCATTCAGTTTCATTATCACGTCCACTTTGAACAATCATATTTTCTATTTCACCATGGTATTGTGAACGAGCTGTCAAGGTTAAATCATAAATTCCTGAATAAGTATTGTTATCAGGAGTTATTTCAAGTATAACGGTTCCAGTTTCACCTGGGGCGAGGTTAATGACATTTGGGACAAAATCTACATCCCAAGCATTATATGTCCCAAATATTTGGAAAGTGTAATTGTCTTCTACATCACCTTCATTTGAGATGGTTATATTGTAAGTTAAGAGTTCGCTGGTATTACCTACATTATAATCATCATCTACTGAAAAATTGTAGGCATAATATCCTACATGTATAAATCTTGTTAAGCTTTCAT
>CAZYZI010000022.1:0-19699 GCA_964651915.1 uncultured archaeon
CAATATTAATTTTCATTTAACGTCTTCGACCGCCACCACCGCTTCGGCCTCCGCCGCCTCGGCTCCCACTACCACTTCGTCCACCGCCACCGCTTCGACTTGTTCCACCACTTCGTCTTGTTCTTCCACGGTTTCGTCCACCATTTCCGTTATTCGATCCATATCCTCCGAAAGGCCCCCAACCTCCTCTATTGTTGTAACCTCCCATTCCTGCAGCGTTTTTTGCCCAGCTCATAATGATACCAACAATGATTATAGGAATACATAGGAAACCACCACAACACATGAGGAACCATCCAACAAATCCTAGTGGATCTTCAGGTAACTCTACAAATTCACTATATGCGTCTCCATTTTTTCCATTTTCTGGATTATAGGTAATTTTTACTGTAGAATTAAGAGCTATGCGTTCATCAGTTGCATTGATGAATTCTTGAAATAACTTATCTTCTCCTTCACGTTTTATATCATCAACCCACGCACTTTCCCAAAATTCAATATCTTCATTTAACGTATAGTTTCCGCTGTCTAAAGTATAATTATAAACTAAACCTATTTGATATACAAATTCTTTCCAGCATTCCCAATCATCTAGATATCCATCATCATTCTGATCTTCGCAATATTCTTCAGTTATGAATTTATCCACATCATATTGCTTAACTATAATTCCTTCAGTTGAAGGCCACTCAGAAGGTGTCGTGTCAGGTTCAATAGATGATAATATAGCGGCAACAATAGTTGAAGAAATTAGTGCAAAAACAACAAGTGCTGCAATAATCACTGGCCAATTCATATCACCATCTAGCCAAGAACCTCCACCTCCAGTATCATCTTCACCAGGGAGTGCATATTCATCATCGTCATCTTTTGGTATTGTATAACTACCACTTCTAGAACCTGTTTCAGAGGGTGCCTTTGATGACGCATATTTGTCATTATCATTACCACTTCTCCACTTACGGTATGCTTCACTATCTTGTTCTATATCGTCGTCTTCAGCCAAATTTATCCATTATCCTATCTAAAAACGATGGTGTTTCTGAGTCAAGTTCTCTCAGTTGCTCCCAAAGTTTTCTAGTTTTCCCATTAGGTTTGGGTACTTTAACATTTATCCTAACGTGTTGACTTCCAATAAGACTAGGCCTTGACATATCAGGCATTCCTTTTTTCTTTAATCTAAGAACATCTCCCGTTTGTGTTCCTGAAGGTATTTTTAGCTTAACTTTTCCAGATAATGTTGGAACTTTCAGACTATCACCTATAACTGCCTGAGCAGGTGTAATTTCGAGGTCTAAAATAATTTCATTGTCTTGTCTTTTGAAAATTTTATGTTTTTGAACATTAACAACAATGTACAAATCACCTTTCGGACCATTGTTAGGTCCAGCTCCACCTTGCCCTCTCATTCTTAATCTAAAACCATGATCTGCTCCTGGAGGGATTTGTAGTTTAATTTTCTTTTTGACAGATATTATTCCTGAACCTTTACAATCACTACATGGTTTATCTACAGTTTTTCCACTTCCCTTACAATCTGGGCATGTATCAGTACTTACAGTAGACATGAATCCTCTCCTCATGACCTTCTGCACCATACCTTGTCCTCTACAAGTATTACATGTTCTAGCAATTCCCCCTTCTGCAGCGCCAGATCCAGTACATTTATCACAAGTCCCATCCCTAGGAATTTCAACTTCTTTTGTCATTCCTTTGTAGGCTTCCTCCAAAGTCATTGTAACATCATATCGAAGGTCATCACCTCTATTATTGGGGCCACTTTGGCCACCCCCTCCAAAGAATTGTGAGAAAATATCTCCCATTCCACCACGTTGCCCTCCTCCAAAAAGTTGTCCGAATATGTCTGAAATATCTGCTCCATGACTAAATTGATCCCATGAAAATCCACCACCATCAAAATCAACACCTTTGTGACCGAATCGATCATATCTTGATCTTTTGTCTTCATCGGCTAGAACCTCGTAGGCTTCCGAGACTTCTTTGAATTTCTTTTCTGCAACTTCAGGGCTCTCTGAACTTGCGTCTGGGTGGTGTTTTCTAGCTAATTTACGATAAGCTTTCTTTATGGTTCTTTCATCAGAATCCTTTGATACTCCCAGAATTTCATAATAATCTCTCTTAGCCATAAGTATTTGTCCTATTTTGAGCTTTTAATAAAACTTTAGAATTGTCTATTTGCTAATCCTCTTGACCCTATAATGAGTGCAATTACAGCTACTGTAAGGATAACTATCATTGCAATAAGTGGCTCGGTTGCTATTATTTCGTCTTTGCTATTAATCAAATTATAATCACTTTCTGCAACATCCCATCCCATTGCTTTCGTTGAATCAAATAATATTGAATTCAAATAATGGGTTATAGTTAGTTTTTGATAATTTTGTCCTGATACAAAACTTTCCCAAATAATCCAATAAAGTATTCCTACTAAGTAAGGTTTTTCTAAATATGCTGTAAAAACACAGAAAATTGCTATAAAAGCCAGACTTTCAAAAAATAGAACTTGCAACACCATTAATAGGACATCAAGATTTTCAATAATACCATGTGTTCCCGATGGCATCATTGTTGTGTAGTAAAATAAAATTGCATTTAATCCTAAAATTCCAAACATACAAATTACTCCTGCGACATATCGATATAGTAATATTTCGAAGGGGTGAATGGGGGTGGTTCTGAGCAATTGTATTGTTTTGTTTTCAAATTCTTCATTGATTAGTTCTGAACTAAATATAATTGCCATTATTATTGCTACAAAACTTATAACAAATGCATCAGATATATCTAAGAAAGTTTCCCTGTTATCTTCGTGAGTTGGTATTCCTTCACTGTCGACATATATTTTTTCCCCGTTTGAATCTTGAAATTGCCTCTGATCATCAGTTTGATAGTATACAATTATTCCTAAAATACATGGAAGTAATAGTAAAGCAACTAGAATCCATGTTATTTTGTTCACTAAAAGTTGGTATACACAATTTTTTACAATTGGTGGAAATACATTTTTAGATCTTTTTGCAAATGTTTGAATTATTTCTGGAATCTCAGAAATCTTGCCCATTATTTCCATTGGCGCCCCTCAACTAATTTTGCATATAATGAATCTAAAGAATCATCTTCAGAATATATTTTCTTAACGGTTATCTTTTCTTTTTGAAGAATTTTTGGAATTTCTACATAAATATCTTCAGTTTGAGTGGTCTCCACAGTTAACTCATTTGTTTCTTCATCAATTGCTATTACTTTAGTCCATTTTTCATCTAAAAGTCTTTTAGCTAACTTTCTTAGATTTCCATTTTTTACAGGTACTATACTTATTGGTCTTGGGACATTTATTAAATTTCTTATCTCGTGTCGATTACCATGAGCCAACATTTTTCCATTATTGATTAAAGCAATATTATCAGTTAGACTTTGAACATCATGCAAAATGTGGCTTGAAATTAGAATAGTTTTACCTTTTTTTGCCCATTCTATCATTTTATTCATAAGTAGCATTCTTGTAGTCGGATCAGCCCCCTGAAAAGGTTCGTCCATGACAAGTACTTTTGGATCGAATACAGTTGCTCTTGCAACTTTAGTTTTCTGGCGCATCCCTCTTGAATATGTGTTAATTTTCCTTTCCATTGCTTCATCTAAACCTAATTCTGATAAAGCTTCTCTGGCCATTTTCTCAGCTTCCTCTTTTCCAAAATCATGCATTCTTAAAAAATACATTACAAATTCTAAACCAGACATATGTTCATAGAAGCAATCGTATTCTGGAACGAAGCCAAAGTTTTTCTTTAATTGCCAGTCATAGAAAGGATCTTTTCCATCTACTGTAACTATACCTCTAGATGGCCTAGACAATCCCAAAATCATTTTCATTGTAGTTGATTTGCCTGCACCATTTGGCCCCAATATTCCAGTTATACCTTTATCGACATCTAAACTGATATTTGAAATTCCTTGGACATTACCATAGTTCTTGGTAACTTGTTCCAGTTTAATTTTCAATTGTTAGCCTCCATTTGTTGAATCATCCAATACATGAAAGCACTACAACCTGCAAAAACAAATGTGAAGACTAGGCCAATTTCTAGGTTTCCAATTTCGACTTCCATGGGCATTCCGAACGCTATTACGTAATATTGTGTATCAAATATTGCGTAACTGACAATATCAATTAAATGAATTACAGATAACAACAACACAGTATCAGACTCATCGATATCTAAAACTTTTAGAATGGTAAAGAAAATTTCACAGATTATCGAAGTACCATATATGAATAGAAAAAATGTACTTGAAGCAGTTCCTTCTTTTTTAATTAGCGTTGAAAACATTAATCCAATTATTGAATATGAGGCTGAATATAGTACACCTTGAAGCATGATGTTAACTATCACCCATTTGTGATTCGATAGCCATTCAGTTTCTAGCCCATTTCCAGACCACATTGAACTTAGAATCATCAAATTAGGTAGTGCAGTTACTAACATTAGTAAAAGAAAGACAGGGATAAATCTAGCAATAAGATAATCTAGTCTACTTATTGGTCTTGACAGGTAAAGATGAATAGATTTATTTGCCATATCATTTCCAATAAGTCCACCACTAGCTATTGCAGCAATGCTGATAAGAAAGATTCTTGTTCCTCCAAGCCCCAAATCACCGTAGAAATCTAGGGGAACACAACGTTGGTATCCTTCACCTAGGCTAATACAAGGGTAGTCTTCAGGTTCTACGAATAAGATGAACCTTACGAAAGTCAAAAGATATACAAATGCTATCAAGGCCCATATTCCATAACCTGTCCAAGTTTTTATGCTTATTAATTGATTGAATTTTCTCAATCCCATTCCTATTACAATCCAGGGTCTTGTTGTCAGATTTGCATCAAAATTTCTAAAACGATCAGATACTTGTGCCTTTTTCTTCATTTAATAATCTCCTGGTAAACATTGTCCATTGACTGTGAAGTTCTATCCATTTCGTACAGTGGGCATTTACTTTTGATTGCTGCGTCTATAATTTGGTCATAACTTGAATCATCCTTGTATGGTACAATTAGAACACGTCCATCATCTTCAGCTGTTATTTTTTTCTTTTTTAGTTCAGCAATAAAGTTTTCAGTAGTTCCTCCAACTCTGACTTGAATAAAATTACTTTTTTCACCTATAATTGCTTTGACATCCTCCTGCATTTGTAATTTTCCATCTTTAACAATTATAACAGAGTCGCATACCATTTCAACATCTTGGAGGATGTGAGTACTTAGCAAAACTTTAGTGTTACTTACATCAGTTAATCCATTAATAGTTTCCAACATTTCTCTTCTAGCATTAGGATCAAGTCCAGATGTAGGTTCATCTAAGAATATAACTTCAGGACCGTGGATTAAACCTTGAGCCAATTTTATTTTTTGGCGCATTCCTCCCGAGTATTCACTAATCAATCTATATTTTTCTTCTCCCATTCTAAGGTGTCCGAGAATTTCATGAGTTCTTTCTGTAGCTCCCGCTAAACTCATTCCTGAAACCATTCCCATTTCAATCAAAAATTCTACACCCGTCATTTCATCAGGGATACAATCGTGTTCAGGCATGTATCCAATTCTTTTACGAATATCAACTGTATTCTTAGTTAATGTTTCCCCTAAGACCGTAATTTCTCCACTAGTTGCAGTCAGTAATCCAAGGGCAATTTTAACAAATGTACTTTTTCCAGCACCGTTTGGACCTAAGATTCCAATTTTCCCCTCAGGAATATTTATAGAAAAATTATCAAGAGCTTTGAGTGCCCCATATTGCTTCACTACATTTCTTGCTTCTATCAAAGATACCGAACGATATTTTGAAAATAACTACTTAAAGGCTTTTCATAAGATAATTTTGAATAATTTTATATATCCCTATGTTTGCGAAGGAATACCGTAGAAGAGATGTAATCTCGCTTTACTACGGAGGTGAAACCATCGCATCGAACAAAGTAAATCAAGTAATTGAGGATGCTCTCCAAACAGAGAGAGAGCGCAAGTTTGTGGAGACTGTAGAAGTAGCAATTAATCTTCGTGATGTTGATTTGCAGAATCCTCAAAAGAGAATTAATGCAGAGGTAGCACTTCCACATGGTAGAGGTAGACCTGCTCGTGTTGCGGTATTCGCACAAGGTGAAATGGCTGTTATTTCTAAGAAAATAGTAGATACAGTTCTTGGTCCTGATCAAATTGATGAGCTTTCTGAAAATAAAAGAGAAGCTAGAAAATTAGCAGATAAATTCGATTTCTTTGTTGCTGAAACAGGATTAATGGCAACTATTGGTAAAAGTCTTGGTGTTGTTTTAGGTCCTCGTGGAAAGATGCCACGACCTATACCTCCTCAAGCAGATATTGCAAGAATTATCAATAGTTTAACTAATTTGGTTCCAGTACGTTCAAAAGATCGTCCAACTTTCCATGTTCCTTTTGGAAACGTGGCTATGTCAAAAGAACAATTAGCAGATAATCTTGAAACTATTTTGAAACGTGTTGAATCTAATTTAGATAGAGGCACAGAGAACATAGCTTCTATTTGGGTTAAAACTACAATGGGTAAGGCGGTGAGATTAGGATGAAACCTGAAGCTTTTGTAGCAGATTGGAAGCGTAGTGAAGTTTCCAAAGTTCAAGATTTTGTTCAATCAGCTGATGTAGTTGGTTTAGTTGATGTTACTGGAATTGGAGCTAAGCAGATGCTCGCAATGCGTTCATCATTAAGAGATTTAGGTGTTAAACTTCGAATGTCACGTAATAGACTTCTAAAATTAGCGCTTGGCGGTGCATCTAAAAATAAGAAAGGCGTTGAACAAGTTATTGATGCTTTTGCACCTAAGCAATTAGCATTATTATCATCCAATGAGAGTCCATTCAAAATATTTCAAATGTTGATGGAATCACAAACACAAGCACCAGCTAAAGGTGGTGAAACAGCATCATACGATATCGTTATTGAAAAAGGACCTACACCGTTTCCAGCAGGACCTATTGTTGGCGATTTCCAAAACGCAGGTTTCCCTGCAGCTATTGAAAAAGGGAAAATTGTAATTAGAAAAAAACATACAGCTGTAGCAGAAGGCGATGTAATTAGCGCCGATGTGGCTGCTGCACTTACTAAACTTGATATTTATCCGATAACTGTTGGAATGCAGTTGCTAGGAGCATTTGATGGAGAGACATTCTATCTTTCAGATGTTCTAAACATAGATATGGATGAGTTCCGTAGCCAAGTTAACTCTGCTACGGGCCAGGCATTCAACCTTGCATTCAATACACGTTATTTCACAGGATCTGTAATGCGACCATTGCTTTCCAAAGCTCATAATGAAGCTTTGGCAGTTGCAATGTCAACTTCATATCCATCTGAGTCAACAATCAAGGCTCTCCTATCCAAGGCACATGGTGCAATGCTTGGCGTTGCAGGACATGCAGGGGATGGAGCTGATGAGGACTTGAAGGAAATGTTAGGTAATGCAGCATCGGCTGCAGCTACCGCACCAGCATCTGTGGAAGAAACCCCATCAAAGGATGAGGAAGACGAGGACGAAGAGGAAGAGGAAGCATCTGAAGAAGATACTGCCGCAGGCCTTGGAGCGTTATTCGGATAGAAAAAAGGAGGCAAAAAAATGGAATACGTCTATACGGCAATGTTACTGCATTCAGCAGGAACTAAAGTTGACGCTAAGAGCGTCGAGAAAGTCTTGAAGGCCGCAGGCATCAAGGCAGACAAATCAAGAGCAGAGGCTCTTGTAGCTTCTCTAGAAGGAGTCGATATTGAGGAAGCAATGGCCACAGCCGCCGTCGCCGCACCAGCTGCAGGCGCCGCACCAGCTGCCGCTGCATCTTCAGAAGAGGCCCCAGCTGAGGCAGAAGCCGAAGAAGAAGAAGAAGAAGTAAGCGAAGAAGACGCTGTATCCGGACTTGGTGCACTTTTCGGTTGAGGTTGACGTGGGTCTAAACCCCCATATGAAGTTCAATGGATTCCGAGCAGGAAACCCAAGCCCCTGCAGCAAAAGAAGGCGAGCAGCCTTCTAATGAGAGTGAAAGCTCTGCAGAAAACGCCATAGATTATAGTGATCTGACAGTAAGTGAGCTGAAGGAGAAACTGAAAGAGTTAGGTTTACCTTTATCTGGAAAGAAATCTGATCTTGTAGATAGATTAAATGCCTCCAATGAAAAGGTAGATGATAATGAAGAAGAAAGTGGTAGCGAAAAAACTGCAGAACCCGTATTTTCAATTGAAGAATTAGAAAATCTTTCAAGAAACCAATTGAAGGATTTAAGGAAAGAGTATCACAAAAAAGCGGAAGTACTTAGGGTAAAGAGAGATGAATTGAATCTTCAATCACAGTCACATGCTTCCGAGCGTAATGATTTGAATTCTAAAGCTAAGGAGTACATGGATAATGTTCATCTTTTCCGTGATAGAAGAAATGGTTTGAATATTGAAGTTGGTGAAATACGTGATGAACGCCGTGAAGTTTCAAACGGAGTTAATAATCTCAAAGATCAATTTTTAAGATTGAAGCGAAAACGTTTTTCAGGCCGTAATTTACCTCCAGTGTCTCGTTTGAGAAAGCAAATCCAAGAATTAGAAATTAAGCAGATGACAACTCCTTTAACTACAGATAAAGAAAGGGCTTTAGTTGATGAAATTGGTTCTCTTCAGAACAAAATTAAAGAACATGATAACCTAATTGAAACAGATACTGAAGTTTTAGAAGCTCGTGATAAATTTCGAGAAACTGAGCAAGTACGTAGAGAATTGGGTAAGAAAATGCAAAAGAGTAGACAAGAGGCACAGGCTGCCCACCATTCAATGAAAGATTCTTTGAGAGCCAACAGGCAAACACGCAGGAAAGCCGATGCAGCTCAAAGAATGTTTGTTAAGGCCAAGGAAAAAGCAGATGAAGTTCATAATGAGTATATTGAATTTTTAAGAGGCATGCAAGAGATAGATAGAATGACTGCATCTCAGGGTAAAGGTGGAAGTTCTGTTGATCAGAGAGCTAGTGCGGCTAGTGCTGAAGATTTATTTGCTAAATTCTTAGCTGGAGAAAAACTATCAACAGAGCAGTTAATGGTAATTCAAAAAGCAGGAATGCTTTAAATTATTCTTCAATCTATTTAACTACCTTGTTTTTCAGTGTTTAATGTCCAATATGTTATGGAATCCTTCGGAAGAGAGAAAGAATTCCAGTTTAATACAAAAATTCATTGAACATACTAACTTAGGTTTTGATAATTATTTTGATCTTCATGATTGGTCCATAAATGAAATTGAGGTTTTTTGGGAAGAGTTTTGGAAATTTTCAGGTATAATACAATCTAAAAATTATGAGACTGTTTTAACTAATCCGGTGATGCCTGGTGCTAAATGGTTTGAAGGTTCTCATCTTAATTATGCGGAAAATCTTTTGTCTGGTGATCCTGAACAAATTGCTATTATCAGTACAGGAGAGGGCCGTAAAGATAAATCGTTCACATTTAAAGAATTAAATGAGGCCGTTGCTTCAGCTCAAAAAGGGTTGAAAAGTTTAGGAGTTAAAGAGGGTACTCGAGTAGCAGCTTTTGTTCCTAATTGTGTAGAAACAGTAATCCTGATGTTAGCAGTTACAGCTTCAGGAGCAATATGGACCTCTTGTTCACCAGATTTTGGTTCACAAGGAGTAATCGAACGTTTTGGCCAAGTTAAACCTTCGATTTTGATAGTTGCAAATGGTTACAATTACAATGGAAAGGTATTTGGATTAGAAGAAAAGATAAACGGTGTCTTAGAAACAATGGATAGTATTAATAATGTTATTTGCATTGATTTTGTTTCAGTTTCTTGTAGTCTCATTCATAATTCAGTTATTAGTTACAAAGAGTTACTGTCAAATTCTGCAAATAAGCCAACTTTTGCTCAGTTACCTTTTGATCATCCGTTATACATAATGTATTCTTCAGGTACCACTGGTCCTCCGAAATCTATTGTTCATGGAGCTGGAGGTACATTAATTCAGCACATGAAAGAACATCAATTACAATGCGATATTCAAAGGGGCAGAGATACTTTGTTTTGGTTTACAACATGTGGTTGGATGATGTGGAATTGGTTAGTTTCTGGGTTGGCTTCAGGAGCAACTATTGTGTTGTATGATGGGAGCCCTAGTCATCCAGATATGAGGAATTTATGGAAAATAGCTGAAAGGACAGGCATTACACATTTTGGAACAAGCCCCAAATTTTTGAGTGCATGCAGTAATGTAAATCAGATTCCTAAAGAGATAGCTAATCTTTCTAATATCAAATCAATTCTATCAACAGGAGCTCCTTTAGTTTCGGAACAATTTGATTGGGTTTACAAAAATATTAATTCAGATATTCATTTAGCTTCAATTTCGGGAGGTACAGATATCATTGGTTGTTTTTTAGCAGGCTCACCTATTCTTCCTGTCAATAGGGGTGAAATTCAATGTCCTCAATTAGGTATGGACGTCCAATCATGGGATGAAGAGGGCAACTCGATTATAGGAGCGAGTGGAGAATTAGTTTGTGTGAAACCTTTTCCATCAATGCCTCTTAGTTTTTGGAATGATGATACAGGTAGTAAATATCAATCTGCTTATTTTGAAGAATTTGAAGGCATTTGGACACATGGGGATTATGTTGAGATTACTAAGAATGGAGGGGCTATTATCTATGGACGAAGTGATACTACCCTGAATCCAGGAGGGGTAAGAATTGGCACGGCTGAGATTTATAGAGCGGTAGAAAATATGGAATCTATTAAGGATGCTATAGTTGTTGGTAAACCAAAATCAGGAGATATAGAGATTGTTCTTTGCGTTAAATTGGATAAAGATATTATTCTTAATTCAGATTTAGAAGATGAGATTAGGAAAATTATAAGATCTAAGACAACACCTCGACATGTTCCAAAATATATTTTTTCAGTTAATGATATTCCTTATACTATTAGCGGGAAAAAGGTTGAAAAAGCAGTATTGTCAACAATTATTGGCAAAGAAGTAAAGAATAAAGATGCGTTAGCAAATCCGGAATCCTTAGGGCAATATTCAGATTTATCGTTCTGAAAGGCTTTAGAACGCCCCTCTTCTACAAGTTCATGAAAGCCTATATCGTGGCTACACTTCTCATTAGCACAGTTTTGTTGGGTTTTGTAGATACGGAATTTGATTCTTCCTCAAATATTAGAACAGATAACGATGTAGATTATTCATCTTGTGGTCCTCAGACATTTTCTTCAAATGTTAAATCTGCTTTTCATAAGGAATCAAATTTAGATCAATATAGTGCTTCACAAATTTATTTGAGTAATCAATGGGTTGTATTGTTAAATCATCCTTTTTGCAATGAAGATTTAGAAAGTTTGATAAATTTAGATTTGATTGAGGACATGCAACAATTTAGCATTCTAAGCGGCACTTGGATTCTTACTTTCCAAACAGGCGATATTGCAATGTCATATTTATCTGAGATAGATGAGGATGGTTATCTTTGGAATTACTACCCATTAATTGAGAAAGAAGTTAGTTTGAAATACAATCCTAATGATTCTAATCTTTCTAAGCAATGGTATCTTGATAATAATGGACAAAATAATGGAACTAGTGGTATTGATTTGAATATTCAAAATGTTTGGTCAGATTATACAGGAGATGGAGTTGTAATTGGAATTGTAGATGATGGTGTTGATTATAATCATTTAGATATTTCTCCAAATTTTAATAGTGATTATAGTTATGATTTTTGTGATGATGATGATGATGTTATGCCTGTAGATTCTTATGATGATGATGATGAAGAGATTATAGATTGGCATGGAACTGCAGTTTCGGGAATAGCCGCAGGTAAAGGAGATAATGGAATAGGTATTGCAGGAGTAGCTTACAATTCTAGCATAGCAGGGATAAGATTGGTAGCAGGAGATTGTGTTTATTCGTATGAAGAACAATATACATTGAATGATTTAGCAATATCGCAGGCACTTTCTCATCAATTGCAAAATATAGATATTTATTCTAATAGTTGGGGCCCTAATGATGATGGAAAAACACTGGGTCACATGGGGCCATTAACAATGTCAGCTTTAGAAATGGGAGTATCCGAAGGAAGAGATGGCCTTGGTTCGATCTATTTATGGTCAAACGGAAATGGTTTAGCTAATAAAGATTATTCGAATAAAGATGCTTACGCAAATAGCAGATATACTATTGCAGTTGGTGGGATAAATTGGCAAGGTAAGCAAACATCATATTCGGAGTTTGGCCCTAATATTCTAGTTTCCGCTCCTTCACACAATAATTCAGAATTGATAGATGCAGCAGTTTATTCTACAGACATTGTAGGTGAAGAAGGAAATTCTGTTAATAATTATACATCAGTTATGGGTGGAACTTCAGTTGCAACGCCTATGGTTGCAGGAGTAGTAGCATTAATGCTTGAGGCAAATCCTAGTTTAACATGGAGAGATGTACAGCATATTCTAGTTCAAACATCGATGAAAGTCGATAATTCACACGAAGGATGGTTCAAGACTAGGGTAAATCGAGATTATAATAATGCATATGGCTATGGTTTGGTAGATGCAAATGCAGCAGTTAATTTAGCTCAAAATTGGGTTAATGTTGAAGCTGAAGTAAAGAATGTTACTGACAAAGTAGAGGTTAATCAGATAATTTTAGATAACAACAATGAAGGCGTAACTTCTAGTTATTTCATGCATAATAGTATGAATATTGAGTCAGTAGAGATTTTAGTTAATATTACACATGGAACTCGTGGAGATGTGAATGTATTTCTCATATCGCCAAACGGAATTGTTTCAGAACTTGTCAGGGATAATAGTCAGGATCTCGGAGACCATTATCATAGTTGGACATTTACTTCAATGGCACATTGGGGAGAGAACAGTTTTGGAGAATGGAAACTTAAAGTGAATGATACTATAGCTGCGGGTGCTTCAGATCGTACATTTGATAATTGGTCTTTGTCTTTTTTTGGTACTTCTGAACCTGATTTTGATGATGATGGTTTACCTGATTATGTAGATGTTTTGATGGGTACTGGCATTACGAATCCAGATTTTGATGGAGACGGTATTTTGGATGGTGCTGAATACTATGGATGGGCTGATTTCGTAGGTAATATTCATAAAACAGATCCTAAAAAACGAGATACAGATAATGATGGTTTAACTGATTTTGAAGAAGGATTTAATGAAATATATACGACCAATCCTACTAGCAACGATACAGATCAAGATGGTCTTTTGGATGGTGAGGAATTAGAGGAGTATTTTACAAACCCTATTAATGTAGATACAGACAATGATACTATAACAGATTATGAAGAAATACACGCATATGATTTATACGGGCGTTATCCGAGTGATCCCAATAGTCCAGATGGTGACAATGATACTATGCCTGATTTTTATGAATTGAACAATGGCTTAAATCCTATGAAAAAAGCAGATGGATTTACTGATTCAGATTGTGATGGATTTGGTGCCTCTATAGATTCAATTACTGGAATTTGCGGCCCTGAGGATAAAAGATACACCAATATGGAAGAGTATCATGCCGGAACTGATCCAAATACTATTGATACAGATGGAGATGGACTGCCTGATGGGTGGGAAGATTATTGGGATTTGGATCCATTGGTTGATGATTCTCTTGATGATTATGACAATGACACTATATTGAATAAGTTTGAATATGATAATAGACAGATAGAAAATGTAATATTTTCCTTAACGGAACCCTCCTTGAAGGGATATTGGAAATTTGATGGAACTGATCCAACAAGTGTTTTTAATTTTGTAACCAATGATATTAATACTGTACTAGGTGGAGCAGAAAGGGTTTCTGGTCGTTTTTTAAATGGAATTAATTGCGATGGCGTAGATGACAATGTTAGAATTAATTCATTAGATAATTCACATTTTACAGAATATACGGTTCAGTCATGGATTAAATTAAATAGTCTAAGTGGTGATTTTTCAACTGTAGTAGGTACTGTAAATGATGGAAGAACTTGGTTAGGAATTAATGCAGAAGGATTCTTTGAGTTTAAGGTTTACTCAGGAAGTAAATACTATATTTCACCAATAACAAATGATAGTGTTCAAGCGAAATTTGGAGTTTGGTATAATTTAGCTGCGACTTACAGTGAAATAAATCAGGTACTTAGATTATATGTGAATGGAACTTTAGTTTCTGAAGAAAGCATAGATAATCCCTCAATAAAAACAGCAACAAGTTACAATTATTTCTGTCGCGGCCAAAATGGCGAATATCTTAATGGGACGATTGATCATATTTCTATTTGGAATCGTGCTTTGACTCCCGACGAAATATATTATGTATTTAGTAAACCAAAAGGTTTTGGAAATGGTTATCAATATTTTAGAATAGATGACGGTCTCCGTTTTAGTAATCCAAATTCTACAGATACAGATGGAGATAAATTTAGTGATGCTGAAGAAGCATATTTTGGTATAGATGGATTTATTACAGATATAACAAATCCAGATACAGATGGAGATACAATAACAGATTATGATGAATTCTGGATTTATCAAACATCACCTGTAACGAATGATACTGATGGGGACAATTATACTGACAAGTACGAATTTGAAATAAATCTAATTACAGGGCTTAGATTAAATCAAACAGGTGATGCATTTCCTTTAGATTCTTTGGATTGGAATGATACAGATGGAGATGGTGTTGGCGATAACAGTGATGAATTTCCGTTGAACAAGACTGAACAGTATGATAGGGATGGTGATACTTTAGGAGATAATTATGAGATTTTATTAGGTACAGATCCCGAAAATGTAGATACAGATTCTGATAGCTATAATGATTCTATAGATGATTTTCCACTTGATCCTACAGAATATTTAGATACTGATGGAGATGGTGTTGGTGATAATATAGACGCTTGTCCGGGAGACAAAAGAGATTCAGTAGATACAGACGAAGATGGAGTTTGTGATAAATCAGATCCTTTTCCAAATAATCCAAATGAGTGGAAGGATACAGACAATGATGGTTATGGTGATAATTCAGATGCTTTTCCAAATGACGCTTCAAAATCAGTAGATTATGAAGAAGTACAACTAGAACCTCAGATTGAAGGTGGATTGCTAGATTCTTCTATGTTGATAATTATTGCTTTAGGTGTTGTTTATTTTACGTTTAAAAAATTCACGAAATAGTTACAAACATTTTTCTACGTTTTTTGAAACTACAGCTAAAATATCAGCGCAATTTCCGAGCAGTTTTTCAAGTTTATTTTTTGTATCTAAAGCAAATTTTTCATCACGAATACTTTTTAGATTTATTCTTACATTATATGCAGCAGATATAGCACCAGCATTTGCCATAAGAGCACCAGATCCAACATCACTGGCCATTCCTTCATCCATTATTTCAGAAATTTCTTTACATATTTGAAGTGCGTTTCTACAATTCTCTACAGTTTTTAATGGGACAAGAGTTGCAGTTTTGTATCCCTTTTGCATTTCCGTCTCTCTAATTTTTTTCTCATCTTCGGTATCTTTAGGCATTCTCATAGCTTTTATGACTTCATCAAAAGCACTAGTATCATCATCTATTGCTTTTACTAATTCATATTTTGTATGTTGACCTTTTTTTGCTATTTCCGCTAATTTATCTTTGTGTTTTTCAAATCCGGCTTTGCTTGTACTGAGATTTACAACCATTGTACCTAATGCAGCACCGAGTGCTCCAGATAGTGCAGCTACAGATCCTCCTCCTGGGGCGGGTGAGTCTCTTGAAACTTCATCAACAAAGTCAAAAGTAATTCGGTTTGCTAATTCACCATCATTCTTGGGCATACCTAACACCTTGTCCTTGGGGTTAAAATCACCAACGTCGGATAAACCTAGACTTTGTACAGCGATGTTCATTAGATCTGAAACAGGCAAACCAGGTGATTTATGCATTTTAGAAAGGTAATGTTTTGCTGCATTTTCCATTGCCTCATACGGAATTAAACCAACAATTTCCGAACCAGTAACCCGGAGCCCTCTTTTTTCAGCCTCTTTACATGCAGTATCATAAATTTCATGTATAGGTGATATTTTGTAATTTGTAAGATTCATACTTATTTGAGCTCTATTATATTCAGGAATAACCCATCCAAGTCCTTTAACATGAGTAAACTTTCCATCCTTGTAAACTGGTTTTCCAATTAAATTATTAGAATCTAATCCTATACTTTCATATCTTTTTTTTAAATCTTTTCCATAACTTTTTTGGTAGTATTTAGCTAATTCCTCAAAGCTTTTTCCAATAAAGTCACTATTTCCGTCAGGATATTTGTTTTTAGCAAAATATACTACGTCTCCTTTGTAATAGAAAGGTTCAATGTTTCCTTCACGTTTCCACCTACCTCTTTCTCTTATTTCATATGCAATTTCATTAGCATAAGTTCTATCATTTGTATTGAGATTGATATTATAAGCAATCAAAAATTCCCTAGCACCAACTGCAGTAGCTCCAGATTTAGCATTAAATTTAATAGGGCCGTAATCGGGTTTCCATTCAGGTTCAGTTAGTTTATCTTTGAGACCTTCATATTCACCAGCCCTTACTGTAGCTAAGTTTTTTCTTTCTTTATTTGTGGCAGCATTTTCATATAAGTAAATGGGAATATTCAATTCTTTTCCTATTTTCTGACCTGTTTTTTTTGCTATATCTATACATTCTTCCATAGAAACATTTGAAACAGGAATAAAGGGGCAAACATCAGTAGCTCCCATTCTTGGATGGGCACCTTCATGTTTTCTCATATCAATTAATTCTGAAGCTTTTTTAACACCTTGAAAAGCAGCCTCCGAGACTGCTTTTGGAGCTCCAACAAAAGTTACTACAGTTCTATTGGTATCTGAACCCATATCGACATCCAAAATATTTATTTCAGGAATGGTTTCTATTGCCTTAGTGATTTTATCAATTATATTCTTATCTCTTCCCTCGGAGAAGTTAGGCACGCATTCTATTATTTTATTCACAATTAATTTACAACTTAGGTCTTAATAGAGTTTATTCTAATAAGATTTTAACCTTTTTATAACAAATTCTTGTTTGATTGTTGCTAAGAAGAACCCTAGTCTAGGCCCCCTTTCTTTTCCTAAAATTATTAGATACATTATTCTAAAATATTCTTTTGCAGCAGTAGAATGGTTTTCTTGTAATTCATAAAAAGAATCGTGTATTGATTCAGGATTCCAATTGATATATTCCATTTTTTCTTTGAGATGTTTAATTCTTTTTAAATCCTCTTTATCGAAATTAATAACAGGAGATTTTTTTTGAATTTCAAATTTGACACTTTCAGGCGCGTGCTTATCGAGCCATCCTTTTATACATTTCACTCTTGATTCTAAGTTTTTATTTTCGGTTTCATTCAGTTTTTTAATATCACCAGTTTTTAGCAAGGTTTTTTCAATATCTTTTGTAGATTCTTTAGATTGTACCAAAGTGACTAGATGTCTATAAGGTATTGTTTGATTTTTAGTATTAGGGATTTCCTTAATTTGACTTAGCTCAAAAGCTCTAGATGAGTTTTCATCCAGAGTTTTATCATAATATTCCTTTTCCATCCTGTCATATTTATCTACAGAATTTAGCAAGCCTAGTCCAGGGTCAAAATCTACATGTCTATTTGGCTGCGGTTGCATAATCAACCATCTTATCACTTCAGGAGGAGCCATGCGCAACATTTCTTCTGCAGAAATTGCTAATCCTGTGGAGGAATGCATAGCGCCTTTTCCTTTCAAGTTAATCCATTCATAAACAATGTGGTGAGGAACATCATAGCTTAATATATCTTTCACAATTCTTTTTCCTGTATCATAGCTACCTCCCTTAGTGGCATGATCCTTTCCAAATGCTTCAAATGTAACTCCCAATATCCTCCATTTTGAAGGCCAATCCAATCTCCATGGAAGCTTTCCTTCTCCTTTTTCTAAATTATTGCTTATTTCTTTACCTTTATCATTTTCAAAATAAACAAAAGGCCACTCATATTTGATGAATTTTCCATTACAAAGTTTCCCATTTTCATCTTTGAATGTCCAAGGAAACCAATTTCTCGGCAATTGTCTTCCAGATATTTTTTCTAATATTTCTCTTGCCTTATCTCTATTTTCTATAATAGTTTTTGTACATTCGATGTATTTTCCTTCTTTATAATATTGGTAATTGTCTACAATCTCAGGAATTACTCCCACATTTTTTAGTGATTCAAAAAAAGGTTTTAGAAAATAATCATCATAACTCCCATCTCCTTCTGGAGCTGGTATCTCAGCTAATGGTCTTCCCACATATTTTTCATATTTCTTTTCATCTAAGAAAGGATAAACCTTACGCAACGGATCTGCGTTATCAGCGACATAAATTAGTTTTGCATTCCCACCTTTGTCATTAACAGCTTTTGCAATAGCATCAGCTGTCAAGATTTCTCGCATACTTCCTAAGTGTATCGGGCCTGAGGGTGTAATTCCAGAAGAAATTACATGTTCTTTTCCTGATTCTAATAATTTGTCAGCGACTACGTCAGCCCAATGCATTAGTTTCTTACCGGTCTTGCTCTAATAAGTGCTCTTAGCGGGATTCCAGCTAAATCATCATCAGCTTTTTTATTTATTAGGACCATAACTAATAGAGGAATTCCTCCACTTTCCTTGACAAAGTTAATAGCTTCCTTTGTTGTAGAACCAGTACTAATAACATCATCAACAATTATGACTTTTTTATCTTTTAAACCAGCATAATTAGAAGCATAATTTGTTTCAGTTCCTTCTCTGCTTGGTCTAATCATACCAAAATCTACACCTAATAAATCCGAAATTATAGTTGCCAAAGGTACTCCATTATTTGTGACACCAGCAATCATATCAAATTCAAATTCTCTTTTTTCTTGTTCTTCTAATATTACATCAGCCATTATTTCAGCAATTGAACTAATTCTGGAACCAGATACTCCTATCGTCCTCCATCCAACCTTAACATCTGGTGGTAATTGCCCTGTAAAATCTTTGGAAGCTTCTCTTGCCAATAGCCACTCAACAGTAGCCTCCGAAAGGTGCATTTCTTGACTTATCTCACGATTTGCATGCCCTTTCTCTCTTAATTCGTTGGCTTTTTTAGCCATTTTCTCTATTGACATGTTTCTCAACCTTGGTTCTTTGTATTTAAGTTTACCTATACTTTGTGTTTAATAGGTAATATCTCAAATCTTAAATACAATCCTCTTGTCGCGCACTTCTGTAATATGGCATTATGGCAAGGTAAATCCAAACGCAAACCTACTGGTGGGCGATTAGCAGGTAGCAGAAGTAAGAAGAGATTTGAGATTGGTAGAGAGTTGCAACAGGCTAAAATTGGTGAAATGACCAAGAAAGTTGCTAGAGCAAGAGGTGGAGGAAGGAAAGACAGACTTTTGAAAACAGATCAAGTTTCAGTTACAGATCCTAAGTCTGGCAAAAGTTTCACTTCGAAAATTTTGGAAGTTATTGAAAATACGGCTAATCCTAATTACGTTAGACAGAACATCATTACAAAAGGCTCAGTCATAGAAACAGAAAAAGGTAAAGCTAAAGTAACATCTA
>CAZYZI010000023.1:0-4118 GCA_964651915.1 uncultured archaeon
CTGGTTTTGAATTAGCATACGTTATGGACAATCTCAAAGAAGAGAGAGAACGTGGTGTGACTATTGATGTTGCTCACAAAGAGTTCAAAACTGATACAAAGCATTTCACAATCATCGACGCACCTGGACACAGAGATTTCGTTAAGAATATGATTACTGGAACATCTCAGGCTGATGCTGCAGTTTTAGTTGTAGCTGCAGACGACGGTATCGCAGCTCAAACCAAAGAACATTTATGGCTCTCAAAAGTTATGGGAATTGAACAAATGATCATATCTGTGAACAAAATGGACATTACAAAACCTGCATACAGTGAAGACAGATTTAATGAAGTTGTTAAGGAGGTAAAAACCATGTTAGGAATGGTTGGATTTGGAGATGATCAAGTTAACATCCTACCTGCTTCAGGCTGGAAAGCTGATAACATTAAAGAAAAAGGTGATAATTTATCTTGGTGGAATGGTGACACTTTGTTAAGTGCACTAGACAAACTGAATCCGCCTAAAGGTTCTGCTGACGCCAGCGTAAGAATACCAATACAAGATGTTTACAAAATATCAGGCATAGGTGCAGTACCTGTTGGCCGTGTAGAAACGGGAACAATAAAGGCTGGAACAAAGCTTATCTTCAAACCATCAGCACATTCTGGTGGTAAAGTTGGAGAAGTAAAATCTGTTGAAATGCATCACGCTGAAGTCCCATCTGCTGGACCTGGTGCTAATATTGGATTTAACTGTAGAGGTATCTCTCACACTGATATCAGAAGAGGTGACGTAGGAGGTCCAGAGAATGACCCACCAACTGTCGCTCGTTCTTTCAAAGCTCAAGTAATGATTTTGGATCACCCTAATGTAATTACAGAAGGATACACTCCTGTATTCCACTGTCACACTGCGCAAGTTGCTTGTACATTTGATAAGCTACTTGCAAAAATGGATCCAAGAACTGGACAAGTTACTGAAGAGAACCCTGATTTCCTAAAGAAAGGAGATGCTGCTATGGTTCTTATCAAACCAACTAAACCACTAGCTATTGAAGAACAGGGTAAGTTCAAACCTTTAGCAAGATTTGCTATTAGAGACATGGGAGCAACTGTTGCTGCTGGTATGTGTCTCAAAATAGAAGAGCACTGGGATTAAGCTGAACCTATGGCTCCAAAAAAGGCATCCAGCAGAGCTTGTATCTCGCTGCATGCCTTGAGTCATTCTATTGTAGATGGTGTTTGTGATCAGATAAAAACTATTTCAGATCGTACTGGAGTAGATATGACTGGCCCTATTCCTCTTCCTACAAGAAAGTTAAAAGTACCTGTGAGAAAATCACCAGATGGAGAAGGCTCCGAAACTTGGGACCGTTGGGAAGCAAGACTACACAAACGTTTAATCTACATTGACGCAGATGAAAGGGCCATGAGGCAACTCATGAGAATTCAAATACCAGATGGTGTAAAGATTTCTATCCAAATACAAACTTAAACGTAAGAAGATAGAATAACACAAAGCATAGTTGCAGAAGAATATATTGGCATCCATGAATAACGTGCAACCTCAATAATTGCATTAGCTGCAGCACTAATTTTATCCTGTTTACCTTGACCTAAAATTTCAACTCCGTCAACATAAACAGTACCCATTGCTGATTCTGCTGGTGAAATATCATTGATTGCTTCTTCTAATGCCTGTTTAGCACTTGGTAATAACCCCTCAAAATTTGATAAAGGATTGAAACCACCTGGCTTTACATTAACGTAATGATTATCTGTTGTGGCTAAAAGTAATTCGTCTACAATTCCTCCCAATCCCTCTTCTAATTCTTTATTCATACCTGGTGCTAAACCATTTGCATCCCAAAGCATAATTCCTGTACGATGAGAACTATCTGAAGACAACTGATTCTCAAGAATTAAAGTTCGCAAACCTCCTGGCCCAAGTCCCTTTTCTAAATCTTCACCTGGAATGTGTGAAATTCCTACATTTAATTTTCCTTTTTTAGAAGAAGAAATTAATTTCAACGCTTTAGATGCTGAGATTTCAAGCATCGTTCCTTCCTTGGAACCTGCTGCTAAAGGAGGTCGACCCCACCCTTCTTGATTATGTAAATCAATCATCACTCTACGTCCATCAATATTTGATGATGATCTTTCCATTCTAGCAGAAAGTTCAGGCAAAATATCGTCGCTGTCACCAGGCTTTGCAAATATTATCTTACCTTCACCTACACCTGTAACATAAGCTGCAGGTACATCACCATCCCGAACTGTAGAATAACAAGAATCACTGTAATTTGCCTCTCCTGATGCCTCTACCATTGCCTTTGCAATTCGAGTTAAATCTTCGTCTCTTAATGGATTATGATCATTGGTTGACGCACCGTGAAATGCAAATCCAAGACCTGGAAGTACTGAATCTATTTTTGTAGGTAAATTTGACCCTCCGAGTATTCCAACTGGGCCTGGGTGAACACCAGGTACTGCTAAAAATGCAGCAATTTCATCATTTTTACGAATCGAAATCCAACTATTTTTAGTCTCTATCTTCTGACATATTTCACGAATCGCTTCAGTTAAACGACGTCCATCACCTGTTGAAAAATGATCAATAAATGCTGACATATGTTTTGTCCCACTAACACCAATCGCTTTCTTGTAGGGTGAATCAACTAAAAATAGGAAAAAATGGCTCGCAAAAGCCAAAATAAATATGGTCAACACACCAAATTTCAAATCTGAAATTAAAGCCCCAGATTCTAAAAAATAAAGGCTAGAAACTGGTGAAAATAAAGATAAAGGAAAAGCTACTCTGGCAGGTGCACTCCCATGAGTTCTTAGCGTCAAATACCATAACCCACTCATACAGCCTAAACCAAAAGCTAAACCTTTACTGGGTTCATCGAAAAAAGACGAAAGTAAGATTGCAACCAGCATTAATATTGAACCAGTAGCTCCAGCCTGTAAACCATATCTAATTGGATAGCGTCCATCCCAAAGCCATGAAATATTTGAAACCAAATATGAAACTAGTATTATTGGTATTGAAAATGACATCAGTGCTATAATTGTAAAATCCACTAATTCGGCACTTATTTTTAATTTAGAATAGGCCCCATAAACTAAAAGCAAAGTTGTTGAAATAAAAAGAATTAGACTAGGCCAAATATTTGGTGTATGATATAGAAAAGCCGAAAGACGAGCTGGTGGGGGGCTAATTTCATCCACTTTGAGTTTAGGTGCCATTAATTCAACCTGAATGTATAATCTTTATCAATGTGGACATCTCTTCTTTTAACTTGTTAGAAGTCTCTACTAACGTTCCTGTAACAATAATATCTGCGCCAGCCTTTACAGCTCCTAAGGCATCTTCAGGAGAACGGATGCCGCCACCAACAATCAAAAGAGAATCTATTTCATTTCTTACAGAAGATACTATCTCTGCTGGGACTGGAGCTTCAGCTCCAGAACCTGCTTCTAAATAGATATATTTCATTCCTAAATATTGACCTGCTAATGCATGAGAAACAATTAATTTTGGATCATCGCGAGGTAAGGGTTGGGCCTGCCCTACTCGGCCGGCAGCCATCCCTGGTGCAACCACAAGGTAAGCCATCGAAAGAGGCTCTAATCCTGCTTTTTTAACCCATCTAGCACTAGCAATTTGTTCACCAATCAAGAATTGTCGACTCTCGCTGTTAAGAAGAGACATGAAAAATATAGCGTCTGCACGCCCAGAAACGGAGGAAGCATGTGTTGGAAATAATATAACTGGTAAATTTGTTATTTTTTTAATTGCATCTACTGCAGCATCTACTTTTTCAAGACTTAAATCTGTAGAACCGCCAATCATAAACCCATCAGTTCCAGCTTCTGCCGTTTGAGTTGCTAATCCAACTAAATCATCAGGCTCCATCTTACCTGGATCCAATAAAGTAAAATGGAGTGGATGCTTTTGACGCCTTTTTACTATGTAATTATGGACCATAGTCAGAGGTTAGTTTGACAGTACCATAAAAGAAGAACGGAGACTAGTAAATAAAAAAAATTAATCCCACTCCATATCAAATTCCATCTCATCTTCTTCCTCATCTTCTGCTAATACTGGTGCCGCTTCAGCCACTACTGGTGC
>CAZYZI010000023.1:4218-19603 GCA_964651915.1 uncultured archaeon
GCTTCAGCCACTACTGGTGCCGCTTCGGCTATTATTGGTGCTGCTTCGGCTACTTCAGGTTCTACCTCTTGTGACATTAAAGATGCTGTTTTGGCTGAAGGAAATAAATCAATACGTTGACCTGGCAACTTTAATGATTGGGAAGCTGGAGTCATTTCGGAACGTAACCTAAGAACTGTATCTTTGTCAACTTGAACATAGGAATCTGAATAATCGCCTCCACCTACAGACAAAGGATATGTAACAAAATCTCTACGCCTTCTAGCTGCTCTAATTGGTCTTGGTGGAAGCTTAACCTGAGGTGTAGGTGTTTGTTCAGGAATTTCAGTTAATCCTAAAGTGGAAGGTAATGCCGTATAAAACTGAGGTTCAGACTCTTGTGTTTCAGATTTCTTTGAAGAACGTCGTCTACGCTTACGAGGTTTAGGCTTACTTGCAAACATAAGATAAAACATAGCTGCCAAAACTATCATACAAATTACAATTGCAGTTCCTTCACCAATAACTCCTAAAGGAACCAAAAAAATAACTAAAACAATCAAAACTACGGCGCCAATAGATTGCATCATGAATGGATTCTGAGAAGAACCTCTTCTTGACCTAGGCCCTTTGCGAGGCCGGCGCTTCCTGCTCCTTTTTTGACCATTAGCCATGGCTATCTCTAGATTGGCACAGTAGATAGCGTATAAGCATTTACCTAAGAGGAAGTCTTTTTGTATTGATGTCTTACGCAATTAAAATGATTGAAGTTAAATGCAACGATGAAATTCATAATTTTCCCGAAGAAATTAGCGCTGGTGAGGTAATTAAAGAGATATTTGGAAAGAAATCTGGCGCAATTGCAGCTTTAATCAACCATGAAGAAAAAGATTTATCACATATTATAAAGCAAAATTGTGAAATTGGTATGATAAAAGATGACTCTGATGAAGGACTGTACATAATGAGGCACTCGTGCGCTCATCTATTAGCTCAAGTAGTAACTGAACTCTTTCCTAGTGCTAAACCAACAATAGGCCCTCCAATAGAGCATGGATTTTATTATGATTTTTACATGGATCCTATAAATGAAGAGGATTTGAAAAAAATTGAAAAACTAATGAAAAAATATGTTAAGAGAAATATTAAAATTGAAAGAGAGGAATATGATAACAAAACATTAAGACAAATGTTTTCAGAAAACCAGTTTAAAATGGAAATAATGGATGATAAGATAGGGCATGATATTGGATCTTCAGCATACCGTCAAGGTGATTTTGTTGATTTATGCAGGGGGCCTCATGTAGAAAGTACTGCAAAATTAAGATGGTTTAAACTAACTAATACTAGCCAAGCATATTGGAGAGCTGATGCAAAAAAAGAATCTTTAGTCCGAATATATGGAATGTGTTATGCTACAAAAGAGGCATTAAAAGAAAGAGAAAGACAATTAACTGAAGCTGAAAAACGTGATCACAAGAAAATTGGTAAAGAAATGAATCTTTACATGATTAATGAATTAATTGGAAAGGGTTTACCAGTATGGCTACCTAACGGTGAAATATTAAAGACTGAAATTGAGAAGTTTGCAATTGAAACTGAGAAAAATTATGGATATGAAAGAGTTACTACGCCAGTTCTTGGAAAACAAGAATTATTTGAAACAAGTGGACACCTACCTCATTATGCTGAATCAATGTATCCTGCCATGGAAATGGATGATGGAACTTACTATCTCAAAGCAATGAATTGTCCTATGCATCACCTAATTTATCGAAATTCCAAAAGATCGTATCGTGAATTACCTGTAAGAATTGCTGAATACGGCACTGTTTACAGAAATGAGTTGTCTGGAACGCTTGCAGGATTATTAAGAGTAAGAATGTTATCTATGAATGATGCGCATATTTATTGTACTTTAGACCAAGTTGCTCAAGAATTTGCACACAACATTAAGATGGTTCAAGAATATTATTCAGCATTCGGATTTGATGATTACCACTTTAGATTATCTTTGTGGGATCCTGAAAATACAGACAAATATATTGATCAACCTAATAATTGGGAAACTACACAAAACCATCTACGGAAAATCTTAGATGATCTAGAGGTAAATTATGTAGAAAGTGTAGGTGAGGCTGCCTTCTACGGCCCAAAAGTTGACATCCAATTTACAACACTTCTAGGAAGAGAAGAATCAATGTCTACAATACAATTAGATTTTGCAGCCAAAGAAAGATTTAATCTAACCTTTATGGATGAAACTGGAACGGAAAATAATGAAGTTTTCGTTATACACAGAGCCCCGCTATCAACACATGAGAGATTTGTTGCGTTTCTAACCGAGAACTGGGCTGGGAATTTTCCTACCTGGCTTTCACCTATTCAATTACAAATAATTACTATTTCTGAAAAACATAATGAATATGCAAGAAAGATAGAAAAGAAATTATCTGATTTAAATATAAGAGTGAAAGGCGATTATTCAGATAACACTATTGGAAAGAAAATAAGAATGCACCGAAATATGAGACCTGCTTATATGGTCATTATTGGCGATGATGAAATTGAAAATCAAACTGTATCTATAAGAGCCCGCAATGGTGACCAGAAAAATGACATCCCTGTAAAAGAATTTATCACTAAAATAACTAAAGAAGATAAATCAAGAAGTAAAGAATTAGAATTAGTATAACTTAGCCATAGTGGCGCAGAGGGAGGGATTTGAACCCCCGAGGGAATATTCCCACCGGCTTTCAAGGCCGGCGCTATACCGGGCTAAGCGACCTCTGCCTTAAAAATGACAAGGCCCAAGCTAAAAGCTTGGGCTTAATTTATTAAGATTTCTGGATAAAAAACTTATTTGCGGCCACGAGCCATTGGGGATCTAGCTACATTGCCTTGTTTGTCAATATAGTATAGATAATTGTCTTCGCGAGTAACGCCTGCTTTAGCTACAGGTTCTGGACCGCCGCCGGTCTTCTTGCCACCACGGGCCATTTTGGTACGCCATACGTCACCATCTTTACCTAAATAATATAGATATCCTGACTCTTTTGATACTCCGGTTTGTGCAACTGTTTCTGCCATTGGTTTACACCGACTCTACAGAAAGTAGACAGTATATATACTTAACCATCCTATCGACGACAAAAAAATCTTTGCCAGGCATAGTTAAACTTATAATGTACTCCGAAGGGTCTATAACATGGACATGAGTACTGATAATCTAGACACTATGGGCTTTTTTGTGTCTATGCTGATCGTAGGAATTGGTGTTGCATTACTGGCTACAGGAGTGTTTACATCATACTTTGGAGCTGGAAAATCTCAAAAGATAGGATTTGCTCTATTACTTTTAGGAGCTATAACTTTAGCCTTAGTTATTGATATGGCTTTTGGAACATTGAGCGTTATGCCTGATGATATATTTGAAAAATCATCATTTGAAGATGCACTAGTTTCTGGAGTTTCTGCACTCGGTGGAATGATAATAGGAATGTTTGTAATCTTGTTCGTTCTAATGAAAGTAGATACTGTTGATGATTTAGAAGATTTAGACTTAGAAGATCTTGAAGATTTGGATTTAGATGAAGAATTGAAAAAACTTGAAGAAGAATTAAACCAGACTGATGACGGTGAAGAAGAAAACTCGGAGGAAGAAAAATGATAGATATTGTAATTTCAATGGGTCTTGTTGGCGCTATGCTATCAATGCTAGGTATGGGATTACTCATAGCCTATTATGGTAGTAGTAAGACTAGAAATGTAGGATTCTTATTCCTAGTTATTGGTGTTGCACTTGCTTATTATCTTGTAGAAATGGATACCCGCGAGGTGGCATTTGGAAACGGTATGCTCGCCTTTATTGGTGGGATGATTGGTGGAATAATAGGAATTATTGTATTTCTTATTGCCATAATTAAATCATAAATAACCAAATTTAGTGTAGCATTAGTCTAAAATAGAATAACTATTCGTGACACTTGTGAGTTCAGAAGATGAGCTGTGGAAATCGGGTAAATCTGATGGCAAAACAGCTAAAGAGACTATAGATGAAGAGAGTACCTTAGATTTATCATCCCCATCTCCTGAAAAAGGCGATGACTCGAATTTAGATTTGAGTCCTCTAGCAATATCTGAGGATGAAGAAAAAACAGATGAAAACAATTGGCACAAAGAGATTAGAGAACCTGGAAGAGAAGAGGGTATTGGCATAAAGACTATAGGAGCTATTGGTTCAGTAACCATACTTCTGCTTACAGGATTATTGTACATCTTATTAGCTCAACAAAATATTGAAATAATGGTACCTAATGAAAAATATGAAGAAGAAATTATTTATGATATTAATGGCTCAATAAATTTTGATAGCACTTTAGATATTCCACTTCCTATAGGTTTCATAGACAATGATATTGTCATTAACGAATTAGATATTACTTTTTCAGGAAAATTGCAGGCCGGCATTAGCGGTACTGTAGAAATGATTACGGATGGTTATGGAAATGATCGTAGTGTATTTGAAAAATATTTAATTCAAGACCTTGAAGATATTGATGGAACTGTTACACGTGAAGGAGAAAATCCAGCTAGTCTAGAAAATGCTGAGATTCTTACTTCTCAGAGTCAATTCATAGATCCAACCTCACTTGAAATTGTTAAAACATATATTGACTCAAACGCTTCCTACTCTGATACCTTAACAGGCAGTACCTGGTATTGGCAAGGAGCTACTGATTGGGTTCCAAGAGACAGTGAAACTGGACTTTTACCTCATGGAGACTCATACATTGGCAAAAAATTAGTCGAAGGAAGTAAAGGAACTGTGCTGGAAGGAGGAATTGAATTTAATTGGAAAGTATTCAATGGAGGGAAAATTAATGGGAAACAGACTGCACTCCTAAAAATAAGCACATCATATGTTTCTGATTCCATCTTAGGTTATCAATATCAATACCAGTATGAATTTGATTTTTATCTTTCTGAAGAAAATAGTATGCCTTTAAAATTCAAACTAAAATTAAATTCAGATGCTAGTTCTCCAAGCGGGAAATTATATTCTATTAATTTAGAATATACTGGAAGGGCAAATGAAATTGATGGAGGGTATTTAGAAGTACCAACAACTCCAACAAATTATGAAAAAAATGAAAAAACTGGAGAATTTAGTCCGTGGGTAAACGGCGCCCCAGCATTCGGAAATGGAAGCTGTGGATTAGATTCAACATTTACCTTACAATCAGGAATTCAAGCTGGTGAAGATGATATTTCTGGTTTTAATAGCTACATAAGAGATCAAGACTCTAAAAATAAACCCGCATTTCTAATTGAAGCAAACTATACTGAGAAAGGAGATGGCAAATGGAACTTTACTATGGCCCATTATAATGAACAAGTAGAAAATATTGATGCATGGATACTTGGCTATAATAGAACTGCAATCTCAGGGGAAGAAATTACAGTAGACAATCCAATAATGTCTATGAATGACATACCTGAACCTTTGACTGTATGTTCTGCAGAAGAAGTAATGAAGGGCTTTGAAGAAATTGAAGATTGGACTGTTAATGACCAAACTAAAAATGTAGACTACGAAAAAGTCAAACTGATAGTAGGTCAAAATCTAGTTTCAAAACAAAGTTTATCCTCTCCAACATCAATTATAAATTTTGGAAGTTTGAACTTAGTGAACATTGTATCTGACTTAAGTGAAGGAAACCTTAATCCTAATGATTATTCAAATAACATAGATGTAAATACTGCAGGAAGTTATGCTTACTTCTTAGAGAAAAAAGGGATAGATAATACTCAAAATGAAAATAAGTATCAAAAATTGGCAGGCATAGATGCTAAAGATGGACTAGTTTTATTCAATTTAGAGTCCGTAAACTCAAACTAATTATCCAATATAGTTAACGTCCGGACGTTCTTCTTTATCGCCGGAATCAACATCTTTTAGTTGATTGGTAATTGAATCTACTTGTTTAGCTCTTTCTTCTAATTCTGAAAGATCAACCTTCACACCTAATAATTTCTGCAAAGATTTCAAAACAACACTTGCTGATTTTGGATCAACCATATATCCACTAGTTTCACCCATCAAACAACCGCCTTGTATCCCTTGAAGCTTACCAAGACCAAGCAAAAGACCTGATGCTCCAACGATGCCTGCTCCAGGTTCTCCATCAATAAATTCAACTCCTGCTTTCTTAAAAGATGCAACTATTTCATTTGATGTTGCAGCCCCTAAAACTCTAGGCTCTGGAACTAATTTACCAAGACCATAACCTCCTAAAGTATAAATTGTCGTAACTCCCATATCTTTTACTAAATCTATAAGTTTTTGACAAAGATCATACTGACCTGAAGAATCCATTCCTTGATATTCACCGACTAAGAAAAGTAAATCTCTTTCTTTACCTTTACCATTGTAATAATACAATTCATTATTTACTAAATTAACAATGCCATCTTCATCAATTAATACCTGAGGAGGAAAATGTGAAGAATAAATTTCCATACATTTCTTTGCTTTCAACTCTTCTATCAAGTGCGTAGCTGCTAATTTTCCAACATTACCTACGCCGGGAAGACCTTCAAGCAAAATTGCATCTTTTAGAATTACATCCTCTGTTCTTACAATTTCATTAAAGACCATTAATTTCCCCTAAGCATTCTTCGATACTTCCCATATTTATCTTGAGGGGAAAAACGAGGTGGCAAAGGATTTGAAGTTGACGATGAACAATTATTACAAGTTTTAGACAAAGTATAGCATTTACAATCCTTACATTGGAAAATTAGAGTCCGCATTATGACCTCTCAAACGTTCCATTACCGCCTTCAGTTTTGATAATCTTTAGAACACTATCAACTGCAAGCTTCAATTCCTCTTCAGCCTGTTTATAATTAGGTGCTTTAACTGAAATACGGTAAGATGGTGAACCATTAGATGCTATTTTTAATGTGGTATCTTCATTAACGGCCGAAGGTTTCATTAGTGCTTTCTTAATCTTTTCAACACCTTTTGAATCATATGAAAACAATTCGAATTTGCCACCTATTGAAACGTAAGGGGGCGTAACATTAGCTATAGCAATATCAATAAAATTCTCCACCCATTTACCTTTCCACTCATTAATAAATGCAGATTTGTCAACTACTGAAGCCTCAAAACCAGAGTAGAGACTTCCATACAAATTAGTCATATCTTCTTTTATTTTAGAAACTAAATCTTCAATCTTAATTTTAGACTTTGTAGCAACTAATTCTAGTAATTTAGAAGCCCGTTGCTCATTTTTCCAATCTCTAATTTTTTCTTGCTTACGGTGACCTGAAACTTGACGGACTGAAGCATCACTGACTTTGCTACCCTCTTTAACTTTAGTAATCTTAGCCACAACCATTTGGCCTTCACGAATAAAATCACGAATGTATTTTACCCAGCCTGATGCTACTTCAGAAATGTGAACGAAAGCTTTGCGTTCAGAAAACTCAATTAAATTTAATGTTGCACCAAAATCCTTAACTTCAATAACGCGCCCTATTACGTATTCACCTTCTTCTGGAACGTCCTCAGGACTCACTCAAGTTCCTCCAGGATTTCTCCTAGAATTTTGGCTTTACCTCCGGTTGGTAAAGCTATTGTGGAACCTGTAACGGGATCTTTGACAATTGTATCACATTTGTCAAAAATAACAACCGTATAATCGCTATCTGGACTCTTAACTTTCAAAAACTTACTTTTGGTATCCTGCATTATCACTCCGTTAACTCAAATTTCTTAGCTCTAAAATTCTTTTTATGATGTGCTTTACCAGTTTCTGTACATCTATATCTTAGATAAACTCTTTTTGTAGGTTTTTCACGACCTTCTGGTTTTGGTCTTGGAAAGCCCCCATAACCTGCTGTAACTCTTCTAAACAATCTCTGCCCACGTGCCAGTTCTGAAGCTCTCTTCTTTTTTACAACTTCAAGCTCATGAATTGTATGCTTCTTGGCAAATGGACTGTACATCTTGATTCTTCGTGGGAGTTTCATGATATAATTATCCTCAGGACACCGCCCGACTCAACGGGTTTAATAAAGCTAATCCGTAAAATCTTAAGTTAAATTCTTTAATTCTTTATGTTTCATAAAGAACATAGCTTGTACTATGGCTAATGGCAATTTAAACCAAAAATTACGCGTTGCCTTTCCTTCATATTCACCTCTAGTTAATTCTGCAAGCATACCAAACAAAGCGGGAGTTCGCCCAAGGGCAAAACCAATTCTCATAAATATTGACCTATAAATTCTATGTTTTGTAGTAGAAGCTCTATACATGTCTCTACTGTAATGCGATCTCCAATATTTTTCAAATAATGTTGGATCCCCTTTGGCTATTGCTTTAGCGGCCAAACGGCCTCCTAATGCTGAATGATTTAATCCCTCACCATGTATGGGATTTACATGTCCTGCGGCATCGCCACAAAGAACCCAATTAGACCCTGAAACGGGTTCGTCAAATAATTTGGGATCGTTGTAAGAAGGAATAGCTGAACCAAATTGTTTGCAATCTACAATTTCACCACTATCTGTTAATTTCCATTTACCATTCTCTACAAACTCGCCAGGCCATCTTTCTTCCATTAATTTGTGGAGAGCATCTTTCATACCTGGAGTCCCTGCATTGTAACAATATCCTATATTGTAATGATCACTTTTGGGGAAAATCCAAAGATATCCTTCTTTTCCAGGTAAAGCTCCAAGTATAAATTCAACATCATTTTCATTTGGTTTAATTGAAAGATAATAACCTGCTGCCGCAAACAAATGTTCACGTGGAATTTTATCCATAAAATGGCGACGCGTAAATCCATTTACGCCATCTGCTCCAATAATATATTTTGCTTTATATTTACCGTTTATAATCCAAATATCTGATTTAAGTTCCAACGATTTTACTCGTTCAACTATGTGGCCAGCTCCCGCTTCTTTAGCTCTATTATATAGATAAAAATCCCAGTCATCTCTTCGAATTAATTTACCCTTATTAACTGGAATCTTAAGTTTCTTGTTTTTGTATGTAAAAGAAATAGATGACATATGACATTCTATGGCACTATCTGGAGCATCCATCCACTCTATTCCTTTAACTGGGAGCCCTCCGCCACAAGCCTTACGCCTAGGATGTGCATGATCAAATAATAATACTGAAAGTCCTCGTTCTGAAGCTTCCCGAGCTGCTGAAGAGCCTGCGGGGCCTCCACCGACTACTGCAACGTCTACAATCTCCACATTTAGCTACTACGAAGACTCTAAATTAAGGCATTCATGATTCCAACTGTAATTTAGAATAAGATAACAAACATTTGTCTCCATTTATTTCTTTTATTACACAGCCTTGTAAAATTAATTCTTTATTTCCTATTCTAGAAACAACATAAATAACTCTAGGTTCTTCAAAATCCAATAGTGTATAAAGTGGATCTTCAGGTCCTGCTAATTCTAGTTTTGCTGAGCCAGTATCCTGTACCTTAAAAAAATGAAAATCAAAACCTCTACCCTCAATAAAAAGACGATGTTTCAAACCATTAAAACAAATGTCTTTGGCATTGTCATTAACACTTAGAAGGCCCATATAATTTTTATCAATTTAACTTAGTTTATAGTATTTGTTATTCCCAAATTCTAGAATTAAGTTCTATGAAAGCAGGCCCCCATTTGAAAATAGACATTACTTCCCTTGCTTGGTTTATTTCCCCGCATAACATTAAAGCACTTGCAATAGCTTCAGCTGTACTCAATTTTCCAATTTTACCTGAATTAACAGGATTTGCAGGCACAATATTTGGTAATTTTCGAGGTTCGAGACCCATTAATCTTAACCTAGAAAAAGTCTTTTCAGCCATTTTCCAAGAACAATCTACACCTACAATACCTCCAACTTCAGCCAAAATAGAATCATTAGAAGTTAACACTTTATCTGAGAAAGGATCCAAGACTATACCTCTTGGAGGCAAAGTTCTAAAAGATTTATAATTAGAAGAAAGCCCAAATCGTTCTAATCTTTTAGCAGTACATTTCTTGGGATCGTCTTGATCAAAGCAAAGTATTCTAATTTCAAATGACATGTAAAGAAAAATCCACGGGGGGTGCTGACATTGTTAATCTACTTAAGCTTATTAAATCAGCAAAGAGAGCATAATCCTTTATATTTTCTAAATTAATTCCACCAGATATTTCAATTTCAACATTGGATATTGCTCTTAATTCCTTAGTTGTATTTTTGACTAATTCTGGTGTAAAATTATCAAGCATTACTCTGTCAACATTCGCTTTAGCTGCTTCTATCGCTTGTTCTGGTGTATCTGCCTCTACTTCAATCATTAACTTAGGATACTTTTCTTTAGCTTTTTCAACTGCTTTAGAAATATTGTTAAATAATTTCAAATGATTATCTTTTATCAATATAGCATCATCTAATCGAAATCTGTGTGTTTGACCGCCACCATGGACTACAGCATCTTTTTCAAAAACTCTCATACCTGGAATTGTTTTCCTAGTGGCTAAAATTTCAACACTAGGATTAACAGACTTGGCTATAGCAACAATCTCTGATGTAAATGTAGCTACTCCACTTAAATGACAAAGGATGTTTAATAGCAATCGTTCAGCTTTAAGAATATCGCGTGAATTTCCATTTAAATGAAAAACCACCGTTTCTGACTTAATTATATCGCCATCATTCAATATAGTTTTGTAATTTACACCCACTAAATCTAACAATTCTGTGCAAACTTTCAAACCAGATAATACTCCTGGACCTCCTGTAACCTTAGCCTCACAAACGGTATTTTCAACAACGGCATTACTAGTAGCATCACCACTGCCCAAATCCTCTGCCAACCAAGACTCAAGAATTTCCCTCATCACTATAGAATAGACTGCGAATTATGGAAATAAAGATTAGCCCTACTAATCTTTTCTTCGATTTAACACCACAAAAGTGAATGCTAGAAGTGAAGCTAAGATACCAAAACCAGGACTATCATCCTCCTCTTCGACAACTTCTTCGATAACTTCTTCACCCTCAGTTTCTTTCACTTCTATTTCAGCAGTCATATCTGGACTAGTCCATTCTGAACCATCTGATGAAGTTACAACTACTTGGAAAGTATAATCACGTCCAGAAAGTGCTGCTGTGTCTGGTGACAAAGTAACAATTATTGGTATTGTTTGTCCTCTTCCAATATCTAAAGTTTCAGCACCTAATGCAGCCCAGCTTGGTGCATTGGCCAAACTTAGAGACAACGTATCGACTCCATTACCATTGTTAGTTACATTCATTTTTATTTGTAATGAAGTATCTTGACTTACAGTTACTATTCCGTCTGAACCGGAATAATGTGCCATAGATATATCAAATATTTGTGATGCCGATACTGAAATATTTAAACTATCACTACTTTCACCATCAGAAGAACTGACGGTTACTGTGATATCTCCACTATCTGTTCCTGCATCTCTATCGGCAGGTACAGTTACTGAAACTAAGAATTGACCATTACTTACTGCTCCAACTGTAACGTCAGATACACTTGCTGTAGGCGCCCAAAATGCAGGACCATCTACACTAATATTGAATGTATCTTCACCATTACCTGTATTAGAAAGCTCAAAACTAAAGTCAACTATTGAACCTGGATTTGCTTCTGCAGATGATGAATCTACAGATAAAGACACTCCATAATGTTGATCTACTACTACTACAAAAGTTTGTGTAGCTGTCTCATCAGAGTTTGCTGAATCTGCAACCATTGTAAAGGAAGATGTTGTTCCTGCCAAAGCATCTGCAGGTACAGTAAGTGCAACCTCAAAACTGGATGAACCCTGCCAACCAATTTGTCCAGAGGTATCGGGCAAGGCACTGAGTGTCCAACCCAAAGGAACGCCAGTTATATCCCAAGTTAAACTGAAGGTATCATCGTTATTGCCTAAATTATGAACTCCTACTTGCCAGCTCTGAATATCGGGACCTTCACTAACGTCTGAAGCAAGAGTTCCAGAACCTGAAACGCCGACAGCATACCATGCTGCAACTGAAACAGGAATTACAGATAAGCCATATGGTTGGTAATATGGCATACCTCCCATTGGATCATCAGGATCTGTACTTGAAGCTTGGAAATTAATTATATCTCCACCAGCTCTAACATTTCCTGTTAATTCTATTGTTATATCCCATGTCTTTACTTCACCGGCGTCCATTCCATCTAATTGCCCACCATAGAAAGGATGCCAAGATTCATCATCACTAGTAACAGACCATCCAGAAATACCTGAATACTGTACTTGAATTGAATCTCTAATAACCATCGAAGATGTTGTATTTGAATCTGTATCCAACGTAACTGCTATATTTGTAACTTTTAGCTGATATGCATGACTCTCTCCAATATTGTACTCATGCATTGGAGGTGAACCTGTAGATTCTTCTGCAATCCAATTTGTAACCACGACGATAACATCGGTTGAACCAATACGAGTACCTGCACTATCATCGACATTCAACATCACTGGAACTTCCGGATAATCTATTTGGACACCATTACCTACAGTTACAGAAACTGTAATTTGTTGAGTTGTTCCTGCAGGAAAATCAGATATGGTAAATACCCCAGATGTAGTTGTTGAGCCATCTGAAAAAGAAACATTATCAGAAAGCCAACTCATATGTTGAAACTCAGGACTTATAACTAAATCCGAAAAATCTGTATCTCCTGTATTTGTCAAATCCAAAGTATAATCTGCAGTTCCGTTAACAGATGCAAATGAATAATTATTGTAATACCCTGAAGCACTTGCCGTAAAGCCTGCTTCACCACTTGCTGGAGTGAAAGCCAAAGCTGACACTACCATTAATAACGCGGTGACAAGCGGCAAGGCTTGTCGTTTATTGATTCTCATTTGAACCTCCTTATGACCTGCGTCTTAACAGAAGAACTGCACCTAACGCAGCAATAACTGATAAGATTCCAAATCCTGGACTGTCATCTTCATCGACTTTGTCTGTTTCAGGACCTGTGCCAGTGGTTGTTTTCTCAACAACTGTAACTGTCAAGTCTCCAGTTGTAGATGTTGTTTCACCATCTGCTGAAGTAGCTGTAACTTGGAATGTATGATCTCCAAGGGCATCACTACTTGGTGCCAAAACATCAATTGTTAAAGTTGCTGTTTGCCCAGGACCTATTAATGAAGATTCTTGTCCAAGAGCAACCCAAGAAGGTGCATTATCTAGGGAAAGAGTTACCTCATCATTTCCATTACCATTGTTGACTAATGTGAATTTCATCTGAACAGATACACCTTCTTGAACAGATGCACTGCTCTTAACGACGTCCGTTTCATTAGTGTAATAACCTGCTGTTATATCATAAACTTGGTTCGCTCTAACGGAAACACTTACATGTTCCTCGAAATCACAACCCGTTTTATCTTCACCACAAGCTTCAGAGTAAGCATGAACCATTGCCATTCCACTCTGTGCATTAGCACTAGCATCACTTGGAACTGTTAAAGTAAAAACAATCTGTGATGAATCTCCGCTTGCTACAGTAGAAGAACTTTCAGACAAGGTTGGAGCCCATTCAGCAGCACCCATTGTCTGGAAATCAATTGTATCTTCTCCATTACCTGTATTTGTAACTGTTACAGAAAAGTCAACTGAAGCTCCTGGATTTGCATTAGCTGATGTCTCATCCACTGCTAAAGTCAATCCATAACATTGGTTAACTGTTGCTGAGAAGGTTTGTGTTTGTGTTTGTAATGAATCACTGTCTGAAGTAATAGTCATTGAAAAACCATGAGAAGTACCTGCTGGCAATCCTCCTGGAACATGTAATCCAACATTAAACCCATAATTTCCCTCCTCAAATTTAGGAAGTAAATTACCGGTATTGAAATTAGATGCGCCATCTACAGCCCATCCAGCCGCACCTGCATCAGAAGTATCGAATGTAACGGTGAAACTATCTAAGGTGTTACCGAAATTCTGAATTGATGGTGACCAACCAAGTGTGGCTGTATCGTCTGAATCACAACCATTATCAACATATTCATTACCTGATCCTACAGAGTTCAAAGCAAAATTATCTTGAACTGTAGCTTCTAAACTAACTAATGCATAAACTCCTGCATCATCAAAAGTTGTGAACACTATATTGGAATTACTGCCAATATAAGAAGAAGCTGGAATTATGCCTCCAACTAATTGTATATCTAATACCAAATCAAATGAGCCATCTGCTGCAATATAACTGATTGTTGCTTCTAAATTTAACTTGTCCCAGGCACTGTTTTCACTATCTATGTTCCAACCTTCGCCAGCATTAGAAAGTTCAATGGTTACATCATCTTCAAGAGCTACTGATTCTGCCTCTCCTGTAGCATCATTATATTCTTTCTTGATATTCTGTAAAGTTATTGTATAAGAATTCGTATCGCCTTCATCATATACTTTAGCTTCATCGTTTGAGTATACGAACCAATCTGAAACTACTATTCGAACTTCTGTAGAAGTTCCAGTTGAATCCTCATCGGATGTTACTGAAACAGTCATATAAGCATCATCACCAGCTTCAGAACCGGATTCTGACACACTTACTACTATACAAATATCATTTGTTTCTCCGGCTGCCAAATCACCTGTATTATTTGAACCGGCTGTACCTTCTCCTATACAATCTGATATCACTGCTTGAGTATCTGTCCAACCTGAACCCTCAGCAAAAGCTGCTGATACTACTACATTCGTGTGTGCATCTCCAGAAGCACTAGAGATTGCTGCCGAAAATGATGCGTGCCCAGCTGCTGATGCATAAGATTCAAGACCATCGTCACCACTAATCTCAGTTTGGAGATCTCCATCTGTTGCACTTACATTAGGCATTACTAAAACTGATGCAATCAAAGCCAAAGTAGCAAAGATTACACTTAAAGTTCTTACATTTTGTTCCATTGTTTCACCTTTTTTGCGTCCTACATACCCTACATCGCAGACGCAGGGTAACTGGTCACATCGTAACACGTATTTAAAAAGGTTCTGAAAATCAGTATGAAGACATGGTTCCAAATTTTTACAATTGAATTCTGTTAGGAAACCTTTTATAGTTAGGCCATTAGGAAAGCTCCCGTATTTATTGTTCGGGAAGTAGGTTGAAATTTGAGAGAACATTCGAGATTTGAAAAAGCACGTGTTATAGGTGCCAGAGCACTTCAGATTTCCATGGGTGCCCCTGTTGACATTAAGGTGCCTGAAGAAATTATTGACCCTGTAATCATTGCACAAATGGAATATGAACAAGATGTAATTCCTATAGATATTGTTGATCGTGAGAAAAAGTGATTATCAAAGACGTTG
>CAZYZI010000024.1:0-18056 GCA_964651915.1 uncultured archaeon
TTTGAACCGGGGACCTGCCGGTAACTGCGGCCTCCCGTACTCACGGGTAAAAGGGTTAGACCCCTACAGCCGGCCGCTCTGGCCAGTCTGAGCTAAGGACGGTATTAGTTGCATTTAGTGACCACTATTTGTTGCTTCTTCTAATCATCAAAACTTGCAGCTTCCATTTCCATATGCGAATATTCTTTTCCATATTCAAGTGCTTTAACTATAAAAACCAAGCAAATAACAATCATTAATGCAATTAAAACATATGAACCGTAAACCCATATTTCTCCATCCATGATGAAAGGCATTGTCGCAAATCCATTCCATAACCCATGCATCACAACTCCAAGTACATAGGCAAGTGGAAGTGTCTTGGATTGTGGTATTTGCATTTGATTAGATAGTGCAATTGCATACCCTACCGCCGCAGGACCTACAGCATGGAGTACAGTTGATCCAATACCTCTGACGAATGCATTAATGGTCCATACATCAGCTCCATACCAGATTAATATAAACAATTCATAGAGTAGATTTTCCATAATTGCAAATCCCATTCCACAAGCAACACCATACAATACGCCTTCATATGGTGTTCTTAGTCTCTTCATAACAAAAATTAAGCCAATTGGTTTCAATAATTCTTCTACAAGAGGTGCAATAACTGAAACTAAGATTATTTCAGCATTACCAAAATCACCATTGCCTAGCAATGCGTTTTGATTTACATCAATAAGTCTTGCTCCAGTATCATTCAGTAGACTGGCAGGTAGTGTTGAGAACATACCCCAGGCCAAGGCGATTAGTACCAATCTTTGCGGTTCAGGAGATTTGATAGTACGGTCATAAACATAACTTATCCATATTAGCCCTGGAAAGGTAAATGCTATCACGAAGGCAATTGGAAATAAATAAATGAAAGGCCCTCTTTCTCCTAATGCAACCAGCCCTAGCGCTAGTGCAAATAAAAAGCTGAAGAATAAAAAGCCAGAACTTGGCAATTGTAATTCTCTTTTGGAAAAAGAACCTAACTTCTTTTCAATATCTTTTGGTACGTTATCTCCACTTCCCCAATTCAAATCTTCATTGTCATCTGCTTTATTGTAGTATACATCTCCTGTTTTTTTGCTAAATTGTCCAGGGTAAATTGGCCTGTATTGTTGTTTTTCAGATTTTATTGCTTCTTCTTTAGATATTTTAGTTAATGGTTCCTTGTTCACAGCAACATATGTTATAGGAGATGGTTTTCTTTGAAGTATGGCTGCCATTATCAATGCCCCTGCAGTCATCAAAATAATTGTTAAAAATCCTAAGAAGGGAATATTAGGTAACGTTATAGGCCTCCCATCATCCATTGAAATTGGGCCAACAAGGTAAAGATAGGCTAATTGCCCTCCCATTAGGAGAAGCATATTGGCGATAATTAAACCGTAAATTCGGAAAATTGCCCTATATTTCACAAATAGTTATGGAAACCTAAGGTTAAGGCAGTTGCCTTATGGAATCAATACAATTTTGTCTTGCAATATTACTAATTGCTTCAGGATCGCCTTTACCATTATATCCCGCAGCTCCAGGATGACCTCCCGCAGATCCTCCATTCATATCTGCAATTTTTTCTAAAATAGTAGTTAAATTAAAACCCTGTGAAACAATTCGATTTGAAGCCCTTGTTGACAATCTCATTTCTCCTTTCTTGTTGCCTGATGAGACCAATGCAACATCAGCACCTAGAACAATTAATAATCTAGCAGACCCAGATTCGAAAGATCCAACAATACTTTGAGCAATAATCCATTTTCCTTCTTGTATCCATTTCATTCTTTGTGCAGCTTTTAGAAACGTTGTTTTTTGGATTAATGGTCTCTCACTGTCTAAAATATTTATTACTTCTTGAGGATCAGCTCCAGCTCTTGCTAATTTACTCGCTGCAGTGAATGTTTCTCTGTTTGCATGTCTAAATTGCCCTGTATCTGTATAAATTCCAGACAAAAGAGCAGTAGCACATTTTTTTGTAATATCTAAATCTAATTCTTCAATGATATCAAGAATTATTTCTGCAGTACTTGTACGCTGAGGTTGATGTATAATTTCGGTACCTTTTGGCCATCCTTCAATTTTAGTGTGATGATCAATGACTATAATTTGATCAGCTTCAGGGATTGGTCCACAGTGCTCAGGATTGGGGCTATCTAGAGCAATTACAGTTCCATCCCATGTTTCAGGAGGCTTTTCCACAATTTCAATATCTATGATATCAGCAACTTTCTGTCCATGTGAGCTAATGCCATCAGATGCCGAAATTGTAGAGTTTTCAAATACCGAATTAAGTCCAATAGCAGAGGCTATAGAATCAACATCAGCGTGATGATGGACCATGAGTAACAGATTATTATCAAATGCTTTTTTTATTTTATCATTTAGAAGCATCATTTACCTTGTTTTCTTGGATATTTTGTAAAATAGGAGTTAATTGTTTTTGCATTTCTTCTAGTTCTTCATTCATTTTTTGAACTTGATTTTTCAAGCTATTGTTCCTAATTTCCATACGTTCTTTTTCTTCTTCAAGGTCTTTTTTTAGTTTCTTTGGGTCATCAATTTTTTTCATAACAGAACCGATTGCACGATACAAGGTAGTTTTATCTCCAACCTCTTTAATTTCTTCTAAGGTACGTTCTGTTTCTCCAATTGACATGTCCATTTGTGATACTTGCTGAGAAAGGTTTTGAACTTGTTGTTGTATTTGTTGGAAAAGATTAATTTTTTCCTGTACATTTTCAGGTGTTATTTCACTCATTTTTTATCACTCCTTCAGCACAGTAAGCCCATCCTAAAAAGGAGTTTAACGCAGCTCTTAAACTGATAAAATCTTCAGCTTCTAAATCAATTTTGAGCTTTTCTCCAGCAGGCCATACATCAACTTTGACTTTCGGCAATCCTGCTTTTGCTTCATCAATTAAAGCATTAGCAATAGCTTTTGTATTTTTTCCTGTTTTTAGGCTCACTTGAGCTTTCATTAATCAGATATGACTGTTTTTTTGGTTGAAGGTCGTATTTTGTAAAAAATCTTCTCACCACAAACACGACATGTAAGCCCAAGAACTTCCAAATCCATATCTAATTTGGCTCCACATGATGCACATTTGTAATTGACCATTTTCAGTCCTCCTGTGTGGGATAATAAGCTCCACTAGCAAATTGATAATCACAGCTATTGCATTTGAATATTCCGGTAGAAATTCTTTTTACATTAACTTTTGAGCATGAAGGACATTCATATTTTTGTCGTTGTTTTTTCTCTACAGCACCTAGTCTTCTTCGAACAGACACTCCGTATCTTGCTCCGAATCGGCCAGTACTTCCAACTTTTTTTGTCCCTTGACTCATTGTATACCTTTTAGAGCCTCACGTAAAACATTATCGCTTGTTCTTGCGGTCTTTACAGCTTCTCTAATTTCAGCATCAGTAAAAGCTCCATTCATTCCTTTTTGGGCAGCTCGTAAGTTTCCATTTTCGTCATGAGCTACAGTAAATCTTGCAGTCATTACACCCTCTTCATCTGAAGTAGGATCTAAAATAACAGAGTCACCAAGTTTTCCAAAGGTGCATGAAATTGGCCAACAAGTAACAGGTAAGTCGACGTCTTCATCGGCTACTCCATGTTGTACATTTGGAATTTTAGCATTTGATAACGCAGCAGCTGCAGCTAAAGTACATGCATCAAATAAATTTCCATCATTATCCAAAATATGTAAATCAATATAGACCATCCATACTCTTTCACCTTCTTCTATACAAAGAGCTTCAAAGTCAATCATACGTGATTCTCGAATTCCTCTATCTACTACTCTGGCTAGTTCAATTGATCTTTCTCTTGGTGGTCCTGGATCAAAGGATTGGTCAGCTAATGGAGCTAATTCAGTAGAAGTTGTCATAGTTCCACTTTTAGGAGAATCACCATAAGGCGTTCCAATTAACATTTTTATTCCACAAAGTATTTTAGTTTTTCCGAGGTGAACCATTGCTGAACCCTCAGCAGTGTTAAGCATTCCAGTTTCAATTTTAACTTCTCTGTATTCATTAATACCTCTGCCATCAGCTCTTTTTCCTTCTGTTGCTAAGGTTTCCATATGGCCTTTCATCAGGTTTGAGACGTGATCGTTGCTCATGCGCTTCCTCCGTATCTGTTATCAAGTGCATTTCTCATTTTTTCATATAAGTCCATACAACCACTTGTAGCTAAATCCATAGCTTTTTCAAATTCATCTGGTGTTAAATGTCCATCTAATTGAAGTAAAACAACTTCACCTGTACTTGGGATGATTGCTAATGGTAAATCAGCTTGTCCATAGTTATCTTCTTCTTTATTCAAATCAAGTACGACTACATCATTTACTTTTCCAGAAGCACAAGCTGGAATCATATCTCTCATAGGTATTCCTGCATCAGCTAAGGCTACAGATGCGGCAGTAATTGCTGCACATCTTGTACCAGCATGAGCTTCTACAACCTGCATATCAACTCTAATTGATGCTTTTGGAAATTCTTCAACCATAACTACTTTTTCAAAAGCTTGAGAAGCAATGTATGAAATTTCAGTTGATCTTCTATCAAGACCAGGTCGTTTTCTGTCATTGACACTAAAAGGTGCCATGGTGTATCTAGCTTGAACTATCGCTCTATCAGCCTTCTGTTTGTGCCTAGGGTGACATTCCATAGGTCCAAAAACTCCTGCATACACTTTGTTATTTCCCCATTCAAGGTAACAAGAACCATCAGCATTGTCTAAAACTCCTGCGACAATTTTGACTTCTCTTAGTTCATCGGGTTTTCTTCCGTCTAGACGGACTCCATTTTTTATTAATTCCATATCGGTTTGGCCTGCCATTTTATTTCTCCAGTAATTTTTCTATTTTCTTTGTTAATCCTTTAGAAGTAGCTTCTTGGTCTATTGTTTCAATTGCTTTTTGTGCTAAGGCTATATCTTCACCTTTTCCATCTATCCAAATGTATCCATTTTGTCCAATTTGAATTCTAGTCTGCGTCTTTTCACGAATTGTTGTAATCATAGATCCTTGCTTACCAATAATACGAGGAACATTTGTAGTATCTACTTTTACAATAGTTCCAGAGTATAATTTTCTACAGTCATCTTTCTTTAAACTAATTTGATGTGATCCTGCAGCATCTACCATAAAAACTTCAGCCCATACAGCATCACCTATTGCTAAAAATCTAGCAGTATCTCCAAATGGTACTTTCCATCCAGATTCACTATGATGTAATGTTGAATTAAATGATGAACCAATATCCATGCGCCATACTGAGGGTCCAGTTTCAGCACATATTGCGATAATTTTATCTCCGGTTTTAGGATTATATCTTCCACTTATCGCATTAACATTTATGTAACCTGATTTGTCACTTGAATGACCTAGAACAGAAGCGTATATCCGTCCATCATTTCGGAATATGCCTCTTCCAGGCTTACTCTTAGTTTCCATAAGGTCACCAGGTAAAACTAACTTTCTTTCACTATTGCTACTTGATTCTCCGCTCATTATGAATCATCCTTTTTTTACTTCTAATACAAACCCTTCGCAAACTCGCCCCTATTTGAAGATTTGTTTACAACTAAAGCATTTTTGTTTCAGCAGTACCTTTTGTTAATGATCCTAATGTATCTTCAAGTTTAACAAAAGAAGCTGCAGACATTTCTATTATTCCTATCCAACTTCCATCTTTTTGATATTCTTCACTTTCAATATTTCCTAAACCTGAAATTTGGCCATAGCATTTACCAACATGAATAGCTCTAATTTTTACAGCTACTTTTATTTTTTCAAATGAAATTGGAATAAGTATTTTTATTGATTTTATCAGTTTTTCAACTTGTTTTTCAATTGCTTCCATAGGATCTACAGAAAATCTTGCTTCATCAATTGCATTTTCTATTCTCTGTGGCGGGTGAGGCCCTCCGGTTTGCGGATTCATTGCGTTTGCTACAACGTGCGCTACAATCTGTTTCCTTTTTTGATCAACCATTTCTTTGCGCTGTTGAGAAGTTAATTGAATAGTCCCTTCGTTGAGGATTTTTTTATAAATATCAATTAAATCATTAGTTCCAAAGGCATCATTAACTAAATGTTCGGGAGCTCTATCTCCTTTTGAGCTATCATTCCATATGCCATCAGCTGCAATTGCTTCTTCCCAGTCTATTTCATCTCCCTCATTATAGCGCTGTGCTTCTTTAGGGTCAATTAAAATCTCGAAACGATTACCTCCAGTTTCGTATCTGGCGGTAACTGCGTCTTCAAGTGAAACCATTACTTAATTTTCTTTACAGCCTCTCCTACACTTTTGGAATCTAAAGTGTGGAAGCCCTTGCTGGCGTTTATTATTGCAATTTCAATAACATCAGCTTTTAGATTATTTTCATTTGCTGCAGAGAGTCCTTTCAATCCTAAATTAATAGCTTGATTTTGACTCATCTTTTCTTTGTATTCTTTTTCAAATACTTCCATAACTTCATTCCTACCGGCTCCAATTCCACCAGCCTTGTATGCCATTAACGCACCTGATGGGTCGGTTTCATACAAGTGAGGTCCTGAACTATCAATACCTCCAATCAACATAGCAGTACCGAATGGTCGAACTCCTCCATATTGAGTGTAACTTTGCTTAAAGTCACATAATTTCTTTACTAATGATTCTACGGCTAAATCTTCACTGTAATTAAATGAGTTAACCTGACATTCAACTCTTGCGCGATCAACTAAGGCTCTTGCGTCTGCAACTAGCCCTGATGTGGCACAGCCGATGTGTCCATCAATTTTGAATATTTTTTCAATACTTTCGGGTTCAATCAATTTAGAGCTGAGTCTTTTGTCAACGATTAATACAACACCATCCTTGAATTTGACACCAACTGTGGTTGTCCCTCTCTTTACTGCTTCTCTAGCATATTCTACCTGAAATAATCTCCCATCAGGTGAAAATACTGTGATAGCTCGGTCATAAGCCATGTGTCCTGCTTGCATAAAATTCCCTTTTTGCCACGGTCTCAGATGGTAAAAAAGGGTATCGGTAGGTGGCTTAATTATTAAACGCCTTGTATTTAGCACACCGTGCGTAAAGTTCTAATCGTAGCAATTTTGATGCTGTTTCCGGGTTGTTTGGACACGAGTCCTGAGAAATTAGAAGGCATAGAAATTTTGTCTCCTTCTGAAGTTATTGAAGGAGATTCAGCAGAATTTTTAGTTCATGGTTCAAAACCAAATGGGGCAAATTATCTGTGGGATTTTGGTGATGAATTAGGAGGTTCGGGAGAAATAGTTAATCATATTTACATTGATGAAGGACAATATACAATTACGTTAACAGTAGTAGATGGACAAGGCCGAATAGGAGTAGCTAAGGCACAAATAAATGTTCTGCATAGGAATGAACAACCTGTTGCTAGTTTAGATTCTACTTATGGTGGTTTGGGTCAGACTATTAAGGTTAACAGTTTGGCTTTTTTTGATGGAGGGGCATCGAGTGATCCTGATGGAGATGTTTTAACTTTTAATTGGGATTTTGGTGATGGAAATACTGGTGAGAGTATCCGCCCAAATCATTTTTATGAAAGTGTTGGTAATTTCACAGTTACGTTAGTTGTTAGTGATAACGGCAATCTTTCTAGTACTTCACAAACTTGGGTATTAGTACAAATTCGTACATATAGCATTAGTTTTAGCGAACAAAAAATTACAGTTCCTGCACTAGCCGGATATACTGCTGAAGGGGATCAAACACCCTTAAATCATAATTATCCATATAATCTTACAAGTGCGTCTTATCGTCTAGAGTGGACTGAAGATGAAGATGCAGACTCAGAAGATTCACTTGGTGGTACTCTCAGACCAGATGATTTTTCGTTGTCTGTCAAAACTAATTATTTAGTCAATTTAACTGAAAATAGTACTTCTGGGGAAATGAGTTTGAATTTCAATGTATTGAGTTCAATTCCTTCTAATTTAGTGCTGTCATTTGGGGATGTTGGAGAAGTAAATACTTACCTTTTCCAAAATGGTTATACTAGTGCAAAAGGACAGGGAGATTGGGATACGACTATAACTTGTAACAATGCACCTTCTATAGGATTCTTGATTGATTTGGATAATGGTAATGATTGGGTACTATTTGTTGAATATACTTTTTACACAGGAATGATCGTTGAGTTATAGATTATTCTTCAGAATTTAGTCCTAATTGAGCCGCAAAATATTCTAAAGTTTTGTTAGGGGCGTTGTAATCATTTCCACCTTTTTCTTTGGCCATTTCTAATGAGGCATAAGCACTTTGAACAGCTCCTTTGATATTTTCAGGGTTTCTTTTGAGTGCAAGATGATAATTACATATGGCAAGATTATGCCAGGCGCGTGGTTCTTCTGGATCAATTTCAGTAGCTCTTTTGTAATGTTCCGCAGCTCTTTCTAATCTTTTTTCAATCCACGCAGAATTACCTAGTCTAAGATAATTTTTAACATCGCCTTTTACAACTTCCGAAGCGAATGCCCGATATTCTCCACCAGTATCTACACTACTTGTTTGATTATAATTGGTATTGTATTCAGGCGTTCTTTCAGTAGGGGCAGTATATGGTTGATTGTATGTTTCAGGTTCAGATGTGGTTTCATCTCTAGCAAGTATTCCAGTTGTATCTGGTATTGGTTCATCAAACATTCCTACGCCAAACATAGGCTCATATTCTTCTTCAATATTTTCTTCAACATTTGGCAGTGTAGATATGCTAGGAGTTTGCGTTATAGGTATTTCAATTGGTTTGGCATTAGCATTAATTCCAAATCCACAAATCTGGTTCGATAGTCCAGAAACTACAAGATCAACTTGTTTTGAAGCGCATACACAAGTTACTTCACCTTCAGTTTTGAATTTTTCTAGTATTTCTCCTTTATTCGAGAGATGATATATGTGATTATCATGTGATCCTGCTATTACACCTCCATTATCTAAAGGTTCTACAGCTCTAACATATCCTTCAGTTTTGATATCCCATAAATCATTTCCATTTTGGTCTAAACAGTGTATTTTTTCGTCCCAACCACCAATAAATATAGTTTCACCATTTTTGTCTACAGAAACATCCCAGAGGGAATCACTTCTTTGTTTTTCCCATCTTAAATTACCATCGACATCTAAGCAATACAAATGTTCATCACCACACCCTACAATTAAAGTCCCATTCTGTGAAATTCCAGTTCCAACCATTGCTCTGTTTGTAGGATATTCCCAAACTTGTAAACCTCCTTCTGTAAACATAGAAATTGAATCCCCGGTACCTATTACTATGTATTGACCATTTGGATCTGTAGATAAAGACCATATTGACTTTCCAATAGTTTGTTCCCATTCTACACTTCCTAGAGAGTTAAACATCCGGAGCTTACAATCTTTACCTCCACATATTACTTTGTTTCCGTTTCCAATTATAGAAAGTCCATGTATTCCTTCATCAATTTGTTTTTCCCATATAATGGAACCATGATTGTCAACTAGTGTTAAATTTCCATTACGGTCTCCAACTGCAATACGAGTTCCGTCCTCTGAACATGCTATGCATATAACAGGTCCGGAAATGGTCAAGTCAAAAATTGCCTCACCTAACATGGTAATATCGTTGTGAGACGTTGCATTATTTATCTGTTGTTATGTGGTTTGTTCAAACAAATAAATTTATATAAAGCGGGATTGTGGTAACGCACTGACTTTGACTGTAATCTGTAAAAAATCAGAGGACATATCAGGGTCTTCGCAAATTGGTGTAAAAAATGACAAGCAATCGTATTGCATTCGTGTCCGCTATTGGATTGGCCGTATTGGCTTTATTTATGATAAATGGTGCTGAAGCTGCAACATTGAATAATGCAGTGGTATCTCCAGGTGATTCCCGTGTAGATGGTGCAACGGAAATGCAATTCAGTATAGATTTTGATGATGGTGATGAAGCTATAACATTAAACGGAATTCATGTTTGGTTTGAAGGTACAGGTGACACTTATGATTTAACTTGTGGTGGTTGTTCAGGTGCAGATCCTGATGGTTCTTACGAAATATTTGGTGTTCCTTTACCTGCGGCTTCAAGCCTTGTTGCCTCAGTAGGTTCAGATACAATTGAGTTTGGATTTATTGCAGATATAGACGGGGGCGATAATGTCCATTATCCAGCTGAAGGAGATACTGAAGATTCAGGTATCCGTGTTAATACATTACCAGTTTTGACAGATGACGCAAGTGTTTCTGGCGGGGGAATGCCTGAAGATACTTACACTTTGACTGTTACTTATACAGATGCAGATGGGCATGCAGGAACAGTTAGTGCTACAGCATGTGATGCTAGTGATAATTGTGAAGATGCGTTTTCATTATCTACAGATGATTCTGATACTACAGACGGTGCAGTTTATTCAGTAGATTTCACAACAGGGCTCGGTGGTGATATTACAGTCACAGTAAGTGCTACAGATTCACATGACAGTGCAGAAGATGATAGAACAGCTACTTTTACAGTAGATACTGAAAAGCCATGGTTGAAGAATCCTGGAACTTCACCAGCAAGTGCAGGTGAAGCAGACAATGTTACTTTCACAGTAACATATTGTGTTTTTGATGCAGATAGTACAGGAACTCCTACAGTGGAGGTTACAGTTGGGTCTGCATCTGCTGCAGCTATGTCTGCAGGTGTTAGCAATTCAGACTGTAAGAATGGTGTGGATTATTCTTTGACTACTACAGTTGCTTGGGCAAATAGTGCTCAGTTAGTTGCATTTTCAGCTTCTAATAGTGAAGAAAGTGGAGATGACATTGCTGGAGCTTCAGTATCCATTAACGATGCACCTGCTCTTGTAACTGGAACTGCAGAAAAGAGTGATGACAATTTCGTTTTCACTGCTACGGCAACGGATGCAAACTCAGATGATGGAGACACCTTCAAAGTTTATGTTACAATTGAAGCAGATTCTGAAAGAGAAATGAGTTGTACTGATGGAGATTGTACACTTACAGTAGCTGAAGCAGCTATTATTGATCAATTGGGCGGAACGCGTTCAGTAAGTTTCCGTGCACAAGATGATAATTGGGATGCAGAATCAGCTCCAGATACATTTGCTCAAACTATTGAAGTTACTAGAACAAGTAACTTTGGCTGGGTAGCCCCAAGTGATGGTTCTTTCCAACCAGGTTCAAATGGTTATGACTTTACTGTAACTAATAACGGTAATTCTGAAGATACTTTCACTGTAACGGCAACAAGTGACAACGGATGGGTTGCTTCAGGTAGTGAAAGTCAAACAGTTACAGTTGGCAAAGATGCAACTGAAACATTTACAATTACCATGGATGTTGCACATGTGTCTGCAGGAATTGTTGACCACTGGTCAGCATCAATAACTGCCGGTAATGATGACACACAGACAAATAGTCATGATGGGCAAACAACAGTTGCCTCCGTTTCTGGACACACAGTTTCTATAGGAACTAATTCAGGTTCAGCACTTCCTAGTAGTTCAGTATCTTATTCTTTTGTAATAACTAATACAGGTAATGCAGCCGAAGCCTTTGCTTATAGTACAGCATCAGCAAGTGATTGGGGTCTTGGTGGCGGTGCTGGAACTACAGACTCCTTAGCAATGGGAGCGTCTGAAACAGTTACAGTAGTTCATACAGTTAGTGAAGATGCAAGTAGTGGAAGTAGTGATACAATTACGTTCACCTCAGGTAGTCAAAGTGCAACTGCTACAACTACAGCAGAACAAACTTATGGAGCAACTATCACCTTAGGTACTAGCAATCAGCCATCTACTTTGAATCCAGGTGACACTTTCACAGTCAGTTATAGTGTGACTAACACAGGAAATGGAGCTGATTCTTTTTCAGTTTTCTTCGATGCAACATGGATGAGCGGTAGTTCATCAACTTCTCTCAGCTTAGCAGGGGGTGCAAGTGGCACATCTACTTTAACAATCACAGTGCCAGCAGATGCAGCTAGTGGATCCTCATCTACAGCTACAGCTAATGTAGCAGGCGGTGGAGATTCTTCAGATTCATATGGGGCAACAACGTTTTCAGTAGCAGATAACACACGTTCAGCTACAGTTTCTACAGATTCTGATAGTTATAACCACAATGCTGGTGCGAGCGCTTCAGGAACAGCTACAATAACAAATACAGGTGTAACGGCTACTTTTGTAGTTTCTGCAATGGATGATGCATTAAGTTTTGAAACTTCAACATTAACACTTATGGCAGGTACAAGTAGCGATTTATCTTTCACAGTTAATGCTGCAACTTCTGGCGATGTTTCCTTTACGATTAAGGATGTATTAGATGGTTCTTCGTTTACAGACACATTTGGAGTAACAGTCAATACATTTAATGCAGCACTATTAACAGAAAATACAGCAGATTGTAGCAATGAAGGAATTGAGTGCGTTACAGATGCTGCAGGTGGCTTTGCAAATGGAGTATATACAAATGCAGGAACATGGCATACTACAATGACTGCAACAGATTCTAATGGCATGACAGGAAGTCATACTTTTACAACAACTATTGATAATGTGGCACCTTCAGTTGCAGCAACAACAGCTCCAGCAGGTACAGAAGCCAATGTTGAGCAGTCTTTTTCATTTGCAGTTCCTGAAGATACAGACGGAACTATCACTCAATTTGTGATAGACTTTGGTGATGGAAACAGCGTTACTTTTGATAGTGCATATTTAGATGGCAGAAGTGCAGTGGCCGTTACTCATACCTATGCATTAGAGGATGGGCAGAATTACCCTATTGATTATACAATAACTGCAACAGCATATGATAATTCAGGTGATAGTACAACACAAACTACTACAATAGAAGTAGGCGATAGCACAGAGATAATGGGAGATGATTCTTACCTTTATAACTTTGTAGCACTTGTTGGATTTGCTTTGTTAGGAATAGTCCTATCAGCAACATCTCTCAGGATGTCACAAGGTGTAATAGCAGGAGATGAAGAAATGAACGACAGAGACCGACAGAGATTGGAAAGTGTAGAGCGCCGCATGGAGAGTTTGTCAGAGCGTGAAGAACTATTGGAAGTCTCCGCTTATGACGCATCTCGAGCGGCTACAAAGCTGGAAGAACACCTTGCAGCTTTCAACGAGATCCTGGTAAAAGCCCAGGAGATAGCAGCTGAAGAAAAGCTCAAGGAGCTTGAAGCAGCTGAAGAAACAAAGGCAAAGGAAGAAGAGCAAATGCAATTGGACTTAGAAGATCCAGATATCGAAATGGTAGCTGAGAGATTCCATGAAGCATTAGGTCGACTTGTCAATGCACGTGGTGAACTATCTAAGATAGAAGAGCAATTAGCTCATATATTGAAGATGGAACGTGACGAACAGTTAGAAAAATTAACGGAAATGACAGAGTCCTATGAAACAACCAAACGCAAGATTGACGCCCTTCAATCCTCAGCTGAAGCTAGAGATGCAGCCGCAGTAGAGAATAATATTATGAATCTATTGAGTGCAGCAGCCTCAGGAGGTTCAGTTGGCGGTGCAGACTTTGGCGACTTTGGTGACTTTGATGGTGATGATGAATTCGAAGTCGAGATTTATGAAGATGAGGATGGTTCATTTTACTACATAGATCCAGATACAGGCGAAGAAGTACCTTGTGACGAAGACGGCAACGCCCTCTGAAGTTGGGAAGAAGTCTAACTGGTCAGAAGCTTTGGTATAGTCTTGACTTTTGATATTGAATGGTGGTGGAAGTTTCAAGAGGAGATTAGTACTCAATTCGGTTTTTCAAAAATTAGAGAAGATGTTGCAACTCGTTTAGTTTCACGTCTTAATTTTTCTAAATCATCAATCCGGCACTTTTTTAAAAATAAAGAAATAATTATAGTTGGTGCAGGCTTAACAAAATCATCTAAACTTCCATCAAGTAATTTACTTGTGGCTGATGGTGCTTTACGAGCTTGTTTAGAATTAGATATTATTCCTGAGTGGGTTATAACTGATTTAGATGGTTATATTCCCGACATTTTATGGGCTAGTCAAAACGGTTCAAAAACAATAGTACATGCCCATGGTGATAACATTTCGAGAGTAAATCAATATTCAAATCAAATCAATCCAAATTGTATAACTACGACTTATCCTTCTCCTCACTCTTCCTGCTGGGGTGGATTTACAGATGGAGATCGCTCAGTAATGATGTGCCTTTCTTTGGGTTGTAAATCTATAAAATTAGAAGGATTTAATTTTGATAAAGTAGGTTCTTTTTCAGGAGACTATAGCCCTCAAAAGTTGAAGAAATTAAAATGGGCTAAGAAAATTATTAACGAATGTCAAAATCGTTCTTTTTCTACATTTTATTAAGTGCTAATTAATCGTATAAATGCATCTTCTAGATTTCTTACACCAGTACTGGTTTGAATTTCATTAACAGTGCCTATAGCCATTAATTTACCTTGATCAATAATTCCTATTCTATCGCACAAAGTTTCAGCCATTTCAATAATGTGGGTTGATAGAAGAACGGTTCTTCCATTTGCAGATAGATTTTTTATCCAATCTTTCAAAAGTTTAGTATATCTTGGATCTAGACCGCTTGCAGGTTCATCTAAAAGTACCATTTCAGGATCATGAATTAAGGTCATTGCAATTGCTAATTTTTGCCTCATCCCTTTTGAATAAGTTCCAACTTCATGATAAATTTGTTCACCCAAGTCTAACGTTTGAGCATAATATTTCACTCTCTGTTCAATCATATCATTTGACAGTTTTCTAAGTCTTCCTATCAATTCTAATGTTTCTGCACCAGTAAGTTTATCATAAATTAATGGATTTTCAGGTAAGTACCCCATCATTGATTTTGCCTTTAAGGGCATTCTATTCAAATCAACATCACCAATCATAATTGAGCCTCTTGTAGGTTTTAAAAGACCACATAACATTTTGATTGTGGTTGATTTTCCAGCACCATTTGTCCCTAGTAAACCAAAGACTTCTCCTTTATTCACTTCGAAAGTAATATCTTTCGCAGCAGGCTTGTTTCCATAATATTTGGTTAAGCCATTAATCTTAATCATCACAGTCCAGCAGATGGCTTAACTTAAGACCCCCTGTCCATTATTCTACAGTTCGAGCTTATGGTTAGGAAGGGTTATCAAAGCAATCAAGAGCGCTTAGAATCTTTTAATATAATTTGGGAATCCATGAAAGAACTAAATTCACCAATTATTGTGGAGGGTAAAAGAGACGTCATAGCTTTAAGGAATTTAGGATACAAAGGTGAATTGATTGAATTAAACGATGGTAAATCGATTCTCTTTACAGTTGAAATATTAGCTAAAAAACTGGGACGGCAGGGAATTTTCGTTATACTGATGGATTGGGATCGAACTGGTGAAAAATTGGCTAAAAAATTGCAAAAATATGGTGAATCTTGTGATTTAGTACCTAATTTACAAATACGAAAAAATCTATCATCTATTTGTTCTAAAGATATTGCTTGTATAGAAGAGCTTCCAACTTTCGTAAATATGCTAAAGAGATCTTCCTGAATACATCAAATAGTTTAATTATGCCTTATTTTATACACAAATATGATGTCTGGAGAAGTTAGCATGAACAAGGATTCTGAAGCTTCATTTTCTAAGTTGGAGGATATTAGAAGGAATTGTGGTAAATCTGACACTTCAGGATTGTTGGATTCTGAAATCTCAAGATTTATTTCTTTAGATTCAAATTTAGCAATTGCTATCGAGCAAGCACATTCTTATCATTTAGAGCTTAGAGAAGAACTAGGTTTAGATACACTAATGCAGGATGAATCAGTTCTAATTAAAAATCTACAGAGTGGTTTTATTAATTTTTATAAGCTTGCAACAGTTAATCAATACATTGCTATTGCAGCTAAAGGACCATGGATTATTACTTCCCATGGAGCAGTAGTTCATGATAATGGAGGCTATGGTATGCTTGGTTCAGGACATGGCCCAGATTCTGTAATTGAGACGATGTCGAAAAATTGGGTGATGGCTAATGTAATGACGCCATCTTTTTCTCAGAAACGTCTTGATGATAGTCTTCGTAGAGAGTTAGGACATACAAGAGGCGAGTGTCCATTTAGTCATTTTATTTGTATGAATAGCGGTTCAGAATCTGTAACAGTTAGTTTACGTATTGCAGATGTAAATTCAAATATTTTAACATCTTTAGGTGGTAAACATGAAGGGAAAGAAATTAAACTTCTTGCAATTGAACAAGGATTTCATGGAAGAACGGATCGTCCAGCACAAATGTCACATTCATGTAAGGATAGTTATGATAAAAATTTAGCTTCTTTTCGTGACAGAGATAATCTCTACCTAGTACCTCCAAATGATGTTCAAGCATTAAGGAACATATATGCGAAAGCAGAGAAGGATAATGTTTTCATTGAATTAATGGCCATTGAACCAGTTCAAGGTGAAGGAAATCCAGGTCAATGTATCAGTAGAGAGTTCTATGACGAAGCTAGGAAATTAACTAAGGCTCACGGCTCATTATTGTTAATTGATTCTATTCAAGCAGGTATCCGAGGTCAAGGTTGTCTATCAATAATTGATTATGACGGTTTCCAGAATTGTGAAGAACCAGATCTCGAAACATGGTCTAAGGCAGTTAATGCAGGACAGTATCCATTTTCAGTTCTGGGAATGAATTCTAGAGCATCTGAACTCTATGTTAATGGAATTTATGGAAATACAATGACTACAAATCCTCGTGCATTAGAAACAGCTTCAGCAGTTCTTGATAACATAACTCCTGAGTTACGCAAAAATATACGAGATAAAGGTGTTGAATTTGTAGAAAAGTTGAATATCTTAGAAAAGGAATTTCCAGAATATGTGATTAAGGTTCAGGGCACAGGTTTACTATGTAGTATTGAACTCAAACCAGATATTTTGCCTGTGATTGGCTTTGATGCTGTAGAACCGTGGTGTCGCCGTAGAGGTTTAGGGGTAATTCATGGAGGATCGAACGCACTTCGCTTCACCCCTCATTTTTGGATAACTTCAGAAGAAATAGATTTGATAATATCTATTGTGCGTGAAGCGATAATAAATTTTACAAATAATTAGTTTAGTTTATTTCCTAATTCCGATTCAACAGCTTCCAAAATTTCATTAGATTTTAGAAGTTTCACCATAGTATTATGATCCTTGTAAAGAGGTCTATCTTCATCAAGATAATCAACATATTTCCGAATTACTTTGTGTGCAATAGAGGTTCCTTTTCCTAATCCTTTTCCTCGAATGTCTAAGGCTTGTGCCGCGGCCATCATTTCAATTCCTAAAACTCCAAAGCAATTATCCATTATTTGTCTTACTTTTTGACATGTAGTCAAACCCATAGATACAAAGTCCTCTTGATCAGCAGCTGCCGGAATTGATTGATTTGCTGCAGGATGTGAGAGTATTTTGGTTTCAACTATTAATGCGTCTGCAGTATATTGGGAAAGCATCATTCCAGAATGTAGCCCGGGTTTTTCAGTTAGGAAGGGAGGCAATCCAACAGATAATGCAGGGTTTGTTAATCTGTTCAGTCTTCTTTCAGATAAAACTGCAACCATACTCAAACCAGTTCCAACCATTTCCATAGGTAATGCAATAGGACTACCTTGAAAATTAGCTCCAGTTAGTACTTCTTTTTCTTTTGTTAAAAATATAGGATTGTCTCCGACACCATTGAGTTCAGTTTCTATTTGTTTTCTTGCAAATTCCAGTGAATCTCTCAGTGTTCCTGCTACTTGGGGTGTTGATCTCATAGAGTACGCATCTTGAACTTTCTTTTCACCACTGAATAGTATTTCAGATTCATCAGTTAATAGGTTTAAATTAGTAGCTATCTTTTGTGAACCTTTGAATCCTCTTAGAGAGTGTATTCGTTTATCATATGGCTTCATATTTGCTTTCAAGGCCTCTAAGGACATTGCAGCAGCAATATCATGCATTTTCATCCATCTTTCAGCATCAT
>CAZYZI010000025.1:0-17032 GCA_964651915.1 uncultured archaeon
CCTGTAATAACAATCCAGTGCGGAATATCTTCATCTTCTTCTTCAAAAATAATTGTTGAAACTAGGGCAATACAAACTCTATCTGCTTGGAGAGCTTCGCGAACATCCTCTAATGTTGGCTTACGAACTTCTTCGGTTGTTCCATTCATGGCGCACACGCGCTTTTGCATGTCGTGAAAGAATTCCAAATAATTTTCATTACCATTATTAGCTTTGACATATGTTTTAGCTCGTTCTATCAAGCCCAATCCTGCATTGTCAGTAATTATGTGAGGATGAAGGCCTCTTACTGCTAGAGGTGCACAAATTCCATACCTTCCAGCTCCTTTCATCTCAACTGCATTTGTTTCTCTCCATAATTCTACTTCAAGATCTCTATCCATTTTACTAACAAAATTAAAATATTTTAGAGTCATAGCAACGCAAGCTGAACCGCAACTAAAATCCATAGATTGCGTATACAATGGAATGTCTAGATTCACAGAAACCACTCAAGGAGTGGCCAAATAATGTTTACCTACTTTGAGATTATTGGAAGAAGACTGTTAGCTGCCGTTTCTGCCGCATTAGCTACATCATCAAGTCTCTGAATTAAACGATACATGTGAGAAGCTGCCAGAGGTTGATCGTCCCCATTAGTGAAAACGTATGCTGCAGCTCTAGCCTCTACTAAATCTGCTTCATGCTCTAAGTCATTTACCTTTCCGATGTGTTCATGCATTATGTCTTTTTCTTTATTCGAAAATGCAGATTCTAAAAGGTACTCGAATCTCTCTACTGTCTTACGATATTCTTCCACTGTAGCTGTAACTGCATCGGCTAATTGAAGAACCAACGATTGGGCTTCTTTATTGTCATATAATTTTCTAAAAGACAAAATTTCTGTTACATTTTCGGCGTAATCTGCAATTCTATCCTGCCGAGAAACTAAATCAAGGAATACTGGTTTGTCGACTGCTAAACGCACACTGCCTCTCAATACATCACGAATTTCACTCTTAATCTTATCTGCTTTCAACTCAGACTCGGATGTTGCTTTGATATGTTCTATTATGTCGGTGCCTTCGCATGCTGCCTTAACACAGTTATTCATATTTTCAACAGTCTCAAAAACACTCTCTGCATGCCTGTAATACGATTTAAAGACGCTTGGGCCAATTCGACTTTCAAAGAGCTTCATTATTATCCTCCATTCCCAACTTCAATTTCAACCTTTGGGCCTGATTTTATTGAATTATAAACAAGCCACGACATAATTGACATGATAATTAAAACCGATATAATAAAACGAGTTTCATTAAGTCCAAAAATTGCATAAAGAATCATGGCGCCAAAACCTGCTGCAGGGATGCTGGCAACCCAACTGGTTGCTATTTTCCCAAATACGCGGAAATCAACTGAAGAAGCTCCACCTGCAAGCCCCACTCCCACAACAGAACCTACAAGTGTATGTGTAGTCGAAATTGGAATTGCTAAAAATGGCATTGAAAAAATTAAAACTGTAGTTGCGGCTGCAAACTGAGCTGCAAAACCTCGCGTAGGTGTAATGTGTGTAATCTTCTCACCTATAGTTTTCATCACGCGATAGCCCCAAGTTGTAATTCCAACCACAATCCCCAAACTACCAAGAAGAACCAACCAAAGTGGAACCTCAGCTTCTGGACCCAAAGAACCTGCTTTGAAAACTTGCCAAACTGCAGCCATTGGCCCAATTGCATTACTTCTATCATTAGCTCCATGTGCAAATGCCACATAACAGGCTGTAATCACTTGTAACCAAGCAAATATTGTTTCAACGCCTGAATACCCTTTTTCTTCAAATTCGTAATTTCTTAAAATTGCATATAGAATAGTACTACAAAATATCCCCATAACTAAAGCAGCCAATAAACTTTGAATTGGTAAACAAGCTCCTAAAGAATCGATAAAACCCAAACCTTCTGCACAATCTTTTGAAGGAAGCCAATCACTAGGTAAAACATATTTGAGAGCTTTGAATTGCAAAGCAAGACTTAATACAAAAAAAGTTGGTAATGCTAGTACTGGAGCCATCCATCTTGATCTATCAATCGGCTCTTGGGCATCTAGAATCATCGTTTTTATTATGTAAAAAGTACTATAAGCTAAAATTCCGCCAAGAAGTGGAGAAGCAATCCAACTAATGACTATTTGACCTACTTTTGCATAGTCAATCATACTCGAATCAATAAAGAGTCCAATACCGACAATTCCTCCAACAATACTATGTGTTGTTGATACAGGAAGACCATAGCGAGTTGCATATGTAATCCATAATGCTGCGGCTAGCATAGATGCAATAAATCCATAATAGAGTTCTGTGGATAGAAGTGCCATTTCTTCTTCTGAAATAACTAAAACTCCTTTTCTTACCGTATCTGTAACTGCATCTCCTGCAAAAAAAGCCCCTAAGAATTCAAAAACCGCAGCAATAATTATGGCATTACGTAATGTCAATGCCTTACTGCCAACACTAGTACCCATAGCATTTGCTACATCATTGGCACCTATGTTCCAGGCCATATATCCGGCGATTACTATGGCTAGAAAGATCATTAAATCTAATCCAAACATAACTGCGCCTCAAACTGCACATAAATAAATATATGCTAAATATTATATATAGACTATATATCTATCTAAGCACAGAAAAGGAAAATATATGGCTGAAAATAGAAAATTACAAAAAACCGGAGGCTCCACTTTGATAGTTTCACTACCAAAAAAATGGACAACCAAAAATAAACTTAAAGCAGGTTCGGAAGTTAGACTTACTGAACAGCCAGACAGCACCATAACAATTGACCCTAATCAAATTAATTTACGTAAGAAAATATCTATCGTAAAGTGCAATGATGAAGAAAGTCAACATCTATTCAGAGACCTAATTGGGGTGTATCTAGCCGGAGGAACTGAAATAAAAGTCATAGGAAACCCTAGACTAACTGTCAAAGAAAGAAAAACCATACGCAAATTCTCAGCAAGCGTTATTGGATTAGAAATTATAGAGGAGGAAGCAACTCAAGCAATCTTAACAGATATGTCTAATCCAGGAGCATTACCATTTAGGACTGCTATCAAAAGATTGTACAAAATTGTCAGTGCAATGTATAACGATTCAATTCTTATTTTAGAAGGTTCTGAAGATTTAGCTGCTGATGTTGTAGATAGAGACAAAGAAGCCGATAAACTTCAATGGTTCATTGAAAGGCAATTCAATATGATGCTTGAAAATTCAAATTTATCTCGTCAATTGGAAGCCTCATCTTTCGAAGGTGTTGTTTACTCAAATGTTGCGAGATACCTAGAGAGGATTGCAGATCATGCATGTAGACTTGCTGAAATTGGATATGTAGCAGGATTAATTCCTGGAAGAAAAATGCTACCTTTGGCAAAGGATGCAGGAAATATAATGAAAGAAGCCATGAAGAGTTTTATCAACAATGATCCAAGAAAAGCCACAGTTATAATCGATAAAGGAAAGAAAACCATGCAAAAAGCACAAAACTACTTTGAAAATAAATACAAAAAAGAAATGGAACATCCTCTTGAATTCTCAATAGCAATGGATGCGATTATGAGAACAACGGCATATTCAACCGATATCTCTGAAGCCACGATAAATTATTCCGCAAAAAAAGAAAATAGATGATATCACGACTAATATTAATGAGGCATGCCAAAAGTTCATGGAAATATCCTGATTTAAGTGATCATGAAAGGCCCTTGAATAAAAGAGGACGAAAAGCTTCAGTCAAGATTGCTAAAGAATTAATCCAACTAAATTGGATTCCTAATAAATTATATTCTAGTGACTCTGAAAGAACTAAAGAAACTTGGAAAAGAATGAATAAACACATGAAAAATGTAGATGTTGAATATTCTCGTAAATTCTATCATAGTAAACCAAAAAAGATCATGAAAAATATTCCTGATGATTTAGAACATGAAACTATTATGATTTTGAGTCATAATCCAGGCTGTGCTGATTTTTTAGAGCATTTATGTGGAGAATGGTATAGAATGCCAACTGCAGCTACTGCATTACTAACAATAAAAGATAGTTCAAAATCGTGGAAAGAAAGTCAAAATTGGGAATTGGAAGAATTGCTTTTACCTAGAGAATTATAAATTATCTAAAGGCCAAAAAAAACTTTTGAAAAACCAATGGCAAAAAGTGGAATCTGTAAGCCGAAATTGGCTAAAACTGGCTTATCTTGTGTTACATAACCTGCAATTGACCAAAAAATTACCCCTGAACCATGTAAGAATATATTTAATGGATAAATATTCAAGTTTGTCATTAAAATACCACTTAAGATAAATGCAGTCCCTAGCCATTTCATTCCTTCTACTCTTTCCATAAGATTACCCTATAGCAAGTAAGAAAAGTGACTAAATATAGATTGTAATTTGGACGTTTCTTTACAAAATCTGCTCTAAAAATAACTTACTTCTTTCTTCTTTGGGATTATCAAAGAAAACATCAGGTGTAGATTCTTCAACTAAATGGCCTTCATCAAAGAACATTATACGATCTCCAACTTCTTTTGCGAAACCCATCTCGTGAGTTACTACAATCATAGTAACATCCTCTTTCGCAAGGGCAATCATAACATCTAAAACTTCCTTAATCATTTCAGGATCTAATGCAGATGTTGGTTCATCAAAAAGCATTATTTTTGGATCCATTGCTAAAGCTCGTGCAATAGCAACTCTTTGTTGCTGCCCGCCTGATAAAGCTGATGCATACTTGTTCTTCTGCTCAGGAATGCCTACTTTTTCGAGTAATCCTTCAGCCAACTCTTCTGCTTCAGTCTTCTTCATTCCTTTAACTTTCTGTGGTGCTAAAGCCACATTTTCCAATACAGTTAGATGAGGGAATAATTCAAACTGTTGAAAAACAAAACCTATCTCTGAACGTATGCGCTTCAAATCTGAAACTGTTGTCTCCTCGTTAAGCTCTACACCATCAACAATAACTTGACCGCCATCGTGCGGTTGAAGACGATTTAAAGTACGAATAAAGGTTGATTTACCAGAACCTGATGGACCTAAAACAACGATGATTTCACCTTGTTTAATGTCTACATCTATTCCTTTCAAAGCTTGGAAATCTCCAAAGCTGACTGTCGCACCTTTTGTGGATATAATATACTCTATATCTGCATTCATGTGAAAGTCCGGATTTTTTCTAAAAGTTCTGGTAATCTTACTGGCTTAGTTTCATATTCATCACAACCTGCATCCATGGCCTTCTGGCGATGTTCACCCATTGCGTGAGCCGTTAGTGCAATTACAGGTATATCTTTTGTTTGTTCATCGGCTTTTATTTCTCGAGTTGCTTCCAAACCATCCTTCACTGGCAACCCCATATCCATCAAAATTATATCTGGCATTTCACTTTTGGCCATATCAATTGCTTCTTGGCCATCCATTGCAAAGATAACATCATATCCCTTTTTGATTAATCTTCGACTTAACATATCTTTGTTCATCTCATTATCCTCAACTAACAGTATTTTCGTCATGCTTTCTCCTTTATTGTTTTTGGTACTATTATTGAAAAAGTAGTACCCTCTCCTATTTTACTTTTAACCTTTATCTTTCCACCCATTAACTCTGTTATCTTCTTGCAAATAGGTAAACCTAAACCTGTACCGCCATAATCCTTTGATGTTGAGGTCTCAGCCTGTGTAAATTCCTCAAATACGTTTTTTAATTGATCTTCAGTCATTCCAATGCCTGTATCGGAAAGCTCGAATTTAACTCTATTCTTACTCTCCGCACTTATTTCTAAAGATACTGTGCCTTCCTTGGTAAACTTAGAAGAATTACTTATCATATTCAACAAAACCTGTTTTAATTTTGTTTCATCGCTCTTCATTGTTTCGATTGACTTATCAATCTTTACAACGAATTTATTGGAATTTTTCTCCAACAGGGGTTTAGTGGTAGCCTCGATTAATGAAACCAAATCTTTCAGATTAAAATCTTCCAAGTGCAACTCCATCTTCCCTGCCTCGATTTTAGAAATGTCAAGAAGATCATTAATCAGAGTTAGAAGGTGTGTACCTGAAGAATGTATTTTATCTAAATCTTCCACAAAATCTTCTAGACCCTCATCACTTGCATCTTCCATTAACATCTCACTGTATCCAATAATTGCATTTAGTGGAGTTCGTAATTCATGACTTATCTTGGCTAGAAAATCGCTTTTAGCTTCACTAGCTGACTTTGCTTTTTCCATTTTTATCTGCATGTCCTTCTGCATCTGAGAAATACATGACTCGATGAATGCCTTGGTTCGTTTGTGCTTCGGTTTCTTAAACAAAACTTCAGGAGGGCCCTCTTCCAATAACATTCCTTCATCAAAGAGAATTGCCCTATCTGCAACTTCTACAGCAAAACCCACTTCATGTGTTACAACAATCATTGTAATGTCACGTTTTGCGAGATCTATCATAACATCCAAGACTTCCTTAATCATTTCAGGATCTAAAGCAGATGTGGGTTCATCAAAAAGCATAATTTTTGGATCCATTGCTAAAGCACGTGCAATAGCAACTCTTTGCTGCTGCCCGCCTGAAAGCATTGAAGGGTACTTATTTGCCTGTTCAGGGATACCTACTCTTTCAAGAAGTTCAAGTCCTAATTTATCAGCCTCCTCCTTAGAAAAACCTTTGACTTTCTTTGGCGACATTGTAATGTTGTCTAAAACAGTCAGGTGTGGATACAAATTAAATTGCTGAAACACAAAACCTACATCTGTTCGAAGGGCGCCTAGATCTGATATGGTGGTCTTTTCATCTAATGCTATTCCATCAATTACTATTTGGCCTGTTGTCTGCGGTTGAAGACGATTCAAAGTCCGAATAAACGTTGACTTACCTGAACCTGAAGGACCCATAATGACTACTATCTCTCCTCTTTCCACGTCAATTGTAATACCCTTTAGAGCTTGGAAATCCCCGTAATTAACTGTGACATCCTTCGTTGATATAATGGTATCAGTGCTCATGTTACATCCCCTCCTCCTTCATGTGTCAAACCAAGATTCTTTTCTATTCTTCTTGATACCTTAGAAAGATAAAATGATAATCCCCAGAAAATCATGCCAACAAATAGTAAAGATTGTTCATGCTGACCGATAAAATCCCATTGAGCTGGTAGGTCCTTAGCAACTCTAAATGCATCATATATACCAAAGAAGAAAACTAATGATGTGTCTTTCAACATACCTATCATCATACTCACAATGGCTGGTAAGGTAGTTCGTATTGCTTGAGGTAACTCTATCTGTAATTTTGTTTGGATAGGACTCAAGCCAAGTGCTGTAGCTGCTTCATATTGACCGTATGGCACTGCCTGTAATCCGCCTCTAAGAACCTCTGCAAGATAACAACCAAAAAATAAAGAAAGAACTAGAATAACTCTAGAAGCAATATCAGCTTCCCAAACAGGATCTAATAAATCTGGAATCAGAATTTGTGCAAAGAAAAGCCACGCCACGAGAGGGCCCGATCTAATAATTTCAATTACACTTACACTTGGAATCCAGAAAACAGGCAAATTGCTACGCCTTCCGAAAGCTAATGCTATTCCTATACCAAAACCTACTACTAAAGCGGCAGTAGCAAAGATAAGATTAAGAACAAGACCACCCCAAGCTGCTGGTTTGACGCCAGTACCTAATAAATCTTCAGAATTCCAAATATAATCATCCTCAGCTTCGCCAGGTGGGTCTAAAAGGAAAATCATAATTATAAAACTTATAATTGCAAAATTAACTAAAATTGTCTGAAGATAATTAATCATATATTCTTCTGCATCTTTACAATAATTATGAACTAACAGAAAAGCTACAAGACCTGAAAGAAAGGCTCCTGTGAGATAAAATAGGGCTTTAGTAGCATCAAAACCTTGATTACTAATCTTCAATCGAAGTTCAGTATCTAACCACGTTATGTTATCATGGCCTTCGGATAAATCATCTTGGCCAACTAAAACAAGAGTGTTTGGTCCTTCGTCCAACCAATCCCAATCAATATCTATTTCTTTATTCCAATAATCTGGGTCATTGTGGTTGCAATCACTATCGTCAAGACAATCTTCAATTTTTATACCATTCAAATATACTGAATAATAATTAGGATAAGCAACTCTCAAAGTAGCTCCTAATGTCTTTGATTTATCTTCGATAGTAAAATCATTTCTTATAATAAGGTAATCTCCACTCCCGTCTGTGCTATTGGATTCCCAAGTTGTCCTTTGCTTTATTGACTTGCCTTTCTCTGCGCTTAATAAATTGCCATTTCCAAAAGGTGTTTTGCCAGAAGGCCAAGAACTATCGTCAAATGTTTTTTCTTCCCAACCGTCTGGGAAATCAGATGTATCATCGAAAATATTGTATTTATATGTTGTACCCCAAGTTGAATCGGGGCCGCTAACTATTGCTCCACTTTTTGATTCGGAATCGTATGGAGCATTGTAGTTAAGAGAGGCTAAAATAACTAGAGAGAAAATAGCATAAGGAACTATAAATTTCTTTTTCTCTTCTCCTAAAGTCCCATATCCGGCACCTATGAGAATCATTAAGAAATAAAACGGAGGCCAAAGTCTCCATATTTGATCTCCAAATTGTGAAATAAAATTAGGACCAACAAGAAGTGTACGTCTATTCATCCATATAATTGTCCAATCTGTTTCAATGAGTACAAAATGTATTATTCCCGAAATTAATGTAAAAACAAAGAAAAAGGAGAACAAGGATATTGTGGAATTCCAAGTAGTATCAAACAACTCATCAGACATTAAATGTGCAATGTATGCAAAATTAACTAAACATAAAATATGGACAAATGTCGGAAGGAAGGTATCAGAATATACATCTGAGTCTTCTAATTTCAGAGATAAATATAGTAAAAATACGGCAAATGCTAACGCTAATCTGAATACATAATGCTCAATTTCTGATTTAATTTTAGGAACTTTCCCAAACATATAATCAAGAAGTTTTGTGAAATCAGGATAATAATTATTTGGATCCCATTTTTGATTCTTAATTACAATAGGAGTGAATACAAATAAAAACCATAGAAGAAATATATAGGTGAAACTCAAATTTTCACCTTCGTTACATTGCTGTTAATATAATTCATAATTGCTGATATCGTCAAACTACCTGCTTGATAAGTGGCAAGAATCATCATGAATACTGGAACAGCTTGTCCTGCATTGTTGACAATAGTACTGAAAACTGCGTAGAAATCGCTAAAACCTACAACAAAAGCAAGACTGGAATTTTTCCAACAATTCAGATATTGATTCGTCATTGAAGGAATCATGCTGCGCAAAGCTTGCGGAAGAATAACCAACCTAAGACGTTGATAAGGAGATAATCCTAATGAGATTGCAGCTTCAACTTGCCCTCTTGGTAATGATTGGATGCTGCCTCTAACGATTTCTGCAATCTGAGCGGCCGTATAGAGTGTCAAACCTATCCATAAACTAAGGAATACGGAGGATATGCTATTTGTTGTACCCTCTTTCCAATCCCAACTGCCCCAACCAATCGGTTCTCCGTTTTCTTCTGTTATTAAAACAGGTTGTTCCATCCAAATTGCAAGATAAAAGAAAATAAACATAAGTGAGATAGTAACGCCCCATAATATCAAACGATTTCTTTGACTCTCTGCTGAATCATCAATAGTAAAATTGTTCAAACCTAATCCATCTAATTTAAAACGGAGTAAAGAGCTTAGAATCAGCATAATTATTCCTAATTTGAACATAGAGAGTGGGTCATTCTCTAATATTCCATCTATAGTTGAAATTTTATAATTCCATTCAACTGCACTAAAGAGCCCATAAATCACAATTAATATTGATAGGGAGAAAAGAATGTCTGCTGCTAATGACAATTTAGAATTAGAGGTGATTCTGATTTTGGAATATGGTGTTATAGAGGGTGGTCGGGAGTACCCAAAAAATCGCAATATAACGGTTGCCAGCAAATGAACTATCCTGAATTCTAGAACAAACAATATTGGATTCCAAATATCAACTGATTTTGGATCCTCTATCTCTATTCTTTCTAAAAAACGAATATATGTCCTTGCTCCAAGATAAACTGCAAAAGCCCCTAAAAAATATGACATGTTTTCTATGCCTGCGCCCGGACCTACAATTCCTCTATTGCTCCAATAAATCCATCCAAATAAGGTATTATCTTGAACATCTGCAAAAATAGGTAAATTCGCACCTAAAACAACAGTATACAAGAAAAATAATTGAACGACCAAAGGCATATTTCTAAAAAATTCAACGTAGGATTCAGCAAGACCTGATAGAAGCCTATTGCGAGATAATCGAGAAACACCAACAATAACTCCTATAATTGTACAACCAAAGATACTGAGTACTACTACACGTATGGCATTGAACAAACCAACTCTGTAAAATTGCCATCTACTATCTTGAAGAACGGTGTCAAAAGGCCATTCATTACTCAAAGTAAAGCCAGCCATCTCTTCCATAAATGCAAGATCAAATACCCAAGAGCTATCATTTTCTTTTAGATACAAAACATGAGTCCAAAAATACAATATAAATGGTAAAAAAGCAAAAACTGCCAATGCTTGAATAGATAAATCGTAACGCTTAGGTGTAATATTTCCACTTTGAAGCAGAAAAAGACCTAAAGCAATTCCAATAGCAATTATAGAAGTTAAATAAAGTGTATAACCTTCAACTGCTTCAGGAAGAACATTGAAACCAAAACTAACTTCTTGAATTCTATTTGGTGTAAGGTTTAGAAGGGTACTTTCAACGAAAGCATCAGCTAAAATGAAATAAATTGAAGCAAAAAGAGAATAATGAATAAAATTCCTAAGATGAGAAAATATCTCATTTGAAAGGTAAGAACCTAAAAATGGAAGTATAAATAAAAATAAAATTAAAACTAATATAAGATTCTCTATCAATATGACACTCTCTCATCAGCCCATTGAAGGGGCTTTTTTAATGTGGAGGTGCCCCGGGAATGAACCCGGGGGTTTCCTCTCTCTAACGACTAATAGTTAGTTCAGTTAGAAATTCATTACCTCATTGGAGGAGCGTACTGAAGTCCGCCTTCCCAATGTGGTGCGTTTTGTGTTCCTGCACGGTCAATCAAACAGTTAGCCATTTGACCACTTCCGTCACAGAAAGATCTGTCGTATGCTTCGTAGTAGTTACCTGAGGTAGCTAGAACTGATTGCATCCAAGTTGGTGCTAGAGGGTTTGCCTCTGTACCAAGTCCAAGGGTGCTGTTCAACAGACGGTTGTATGATGGATTGCTTAGGTCTTGATCTGCGTAGTTAGCGCTGGTTACACCAAGCTCTTCTGCAGTCAACATACCATACCATACCCAAGTTACTACATCGTTCCAGTCATCATCGTTATCACGAGTTGCTGCAGCGAGTGGTTCCTTAGACATTAGTTCAGGCATGATTCCCATGGTGAAAGATTGTCCGTCACCTTGTTCCATACCGTATTTCTGTGCGACCATAGCCGACATATCTCCAGTCCAGGCTGAACATTCCTCATTAGTGAAGGATGCTTTGGCTGCGTCTGCATCAGCTGAATTTACAGCTGTGTAGGCCAAGTTATTTACTTGGAAGTAGTCTGCCAAGTTACCTTCTGTGGTTGTTCCAATACCAACACAAACTGTTGCGTCATTCAAATCCATTACTGAATCTGCTCCTGGGTGTGCGTCAAGGTTTACTAACATTCCTTGACCATCGTAGAAATTAATTCCTGCGAAGTCTGCGTTCAAATCTGCATCACGGCTGGTTGTCCAGGTCGTGGTTCTGATTAGAACATCTATATCACCAGAAGATAGAAGCTCAAAACGGTTTGAACCAGTTGCCAAAACATATTCGATTTGGGTGTCTGGATCAAGACCTATAGCTGCTGCGATTGCTCTACAGTATTCGATATCTAAACCGGAACGGGTTCCGTCATCGGCAAGGAATCCCATACCGAATTGTGATGTTTTTACACCACATTTCATCGATCCTGCAGCAATTACATCATCTAATGTGCTTGTGCTTTCGGTTCCTACGGGATCTACTGGATCGGTACCGCCGTTGTCACCACCGTTATCGGTTGTGTCGTCAACTTTGTCGTCAGTGTCGTCTCCGTCGTCGCTTACGCAGCCTGTAAAGGCTACGCTAGCCATCATGAGCATTACTATTAGTGCGTAGATTTGCTTCATAGGCTTGTTAATTTTTGGGACTGTATATAATACTAAGCGTTTCGTTAGTTGCAGTATTATTACTTAGCAAAAACTCCTTTTTAGGGTCTTTTGTCGACGATAAAAGGAAAATTACAAAAAAATATTAATACTCTTTTTGACGAATTGAGATACGGCCATCTATACCTGACACGCATTCTATTGCCTAACACATATCGTATGCTATCTTAAAAATCGGACAATAAGTTAACTATCCTTTGATTGATTTCATCTCGTGCATTTCTAAACTCATCTTCTGATTCAGGATCTTTAATTGGCCAATGTAACCTTTTACATTTTTCTGGCCAAGGCATTGAAACGCATATTTCATTTGCCGAGCCGCAAAGTGTTATTGCAAAATCTGAATTTTTCCAATCAACATCTTCCAAATGTTTTGAATGATGATTTGAAATATCTAAACCTATTTCTTTCATAACTTTTATTGCTTTTGAACTAACACTTTCAGGTTTAGTACCAGCGCTTAAAACAATAACATCATTTTTTAGATTTTTAAGCAAACCTTCTGCCATTTGAGAACGGGCTGCATTGCCTGTACAAACAAACAAAATTGTTTCCATGTTTTATCAATTAAGTCGTCTATAAAATGTTAAATCTATGATGAAAAAACACTTGTGTCCCACCTTTCATATTTTTATCATATTATGTAGGGTAAAATGTTTTTTTAGCTTAGGCACCGCTAAAGAAAAACTTTAAAAGGTGGAACCAATACTGTGATAGTCCCATGGTATACCTAACAAGGAAGACTACACGAGGACAGCATTACTATTATCTCGTGAAATCTTTCAAGTATGATGGCCGCGTCGAAAAGGTACAACAGTACCTCGGTTCGTCTGAACCTAACGAGGCTGAATTAGAACAATTAAAACAACAATATACCATAGATTTGGAATTAGCTGCAATCGAAAGAATGGCAGTTATGTCTTCTGAAACTTACAGAACCCCTTATCTGAAAAAATCCGCGCTATTGGGATTAGAAAGAATGAGATTTCTAAACAGAGCGTTACATAGACTTGAAACACCTGAACAAAGAACTTCTGAAAATTCAAAAAACAACGTCATGAATATACACGGGAACATGGCGCTTTCTTCTGCACCACTTTCAATAGATAATGTTCAAGCCATATTTGAACAAGATAGAGCTCCAACTGGCGTTCCTCTTTCTAAAGTATTAGAAGCATTATCCTTGAGAAGATTGCACGATGAAATACCTGAAAGAATTTCTAGACTCGACAAAAGAACCATTTTAAAATTACATCAAGATTTATTTGAAGGTACAGGAAAAATGAGTGTTTTGAGAGAAGAATCGGCTAGTTTACCTGGTTCTGCTTTCATGCCTCCTCCTCCTATCTTAATTGAGGATGAATTAGAAGGTCTACTACAATGGTGGCATGATCCTTCTCCTTTGCATCCTTTTGAAAGAGCTGTACTCTTCCATCATAGATTTCAACAAGTTAGACCTTTCCAATCTGGAAATGGTTTAGTTGGAAGATTGATACTAGATGGAATGCTAATTCGTGCAGGATTATCAAGCACAAGATGGCAGAAGGAGGACCGTTCCACTTATTTATCCGGTTTAGTAGCGGGAGATCGTGGGGATCGAACAAAGCTTATCAAAATCTTTTGGGAAGCGTACAAAAAACAGCATGGACCTAGCGTTGAAGGAGGAAAAGAATCTATGCGACTTTCACCACGCCAATCTCAATTGGAGGCCTTCTGATTGAGGCTTCTCGAACTTGAGTTCGAGAATTTTAAATCTTTCAAAGGCCACGTTAACGTCCCTCTCGGACCTGGGTTTACGTGCATTACAGGACCCAATGGTTCAGGTAAATCAAACATAACTGACGCTATACTTTTCATTCTTGGTTCGCGTTCTACAAAATTGCTTCGTGCAAGAAAATTAAAACAATTGATTCACGGATTTCAGGAAGGAAGTAAGAAAAAATCTGGACCTAAATCTTGTAGAGTTTCAATGGTCTTTGACAACTCAGACCGATTCTTAGCTATAGAAAAAGACCAAGTAACATTCACTAAAGGAATTCGCCTTAGGGGCGATAATACTACAACTTATTACCAACTCGACGGCGTCAAATCTTCTGCTGGTGAGTTTGAGGCGTTATTCTCTAGAGCTGGTCTTTATGCAACTGGATACAACATAATTCAACAGGGCGATGTAATTCAAACATCTTTAATGTCTGGAACAGAAAGGCGCCGTAAAATTGAAGATGTTGCAGGAATTACAGCTTATGATAATAGACTTAGAAGTACTAGAAGTGCTCGAAATTCAGTAGGGGCTGATCTAACTTTATTAAATGAAAGAGCAAAAGAATCGAAAAGAACGCTGACGCAGCTTGAAAGAGAAAAAGAGGCTGCTGAAAAATTGGAAAAGATTCTAGAAGAAATTAAAGAAAATGAATTATTACTTAAATTCCGCACGGTTTTTGATTTTGAAGCTGAAATTCAATCTAGAAGAGATGTTGTAGAAACTTATTCTAAAGAATTAGAAAAATTAGAAAAAGAACAAACGAAAAGAAACTTGGAAATTGAAAAAGCTCAAAAACAATTTCAAGATGTTGAAAATAATATCTCCGTTTCAGGTGGAAATAAAGCTAGAGAATTGCAAGAAGAATTGGACAAAACTAGAGTTGCTCATGCTTTAGCTGAAAGAAATTCAGAAAGTGCAAAGAATGAATTAGAAAATTTAGAAAATGAACGCAAAGTCTTAGATAATGATTATAAACTTTCTTCAAAAGAACTAAAAGTATTGGCTTCGTACTTAGACAAAGGCAATAAAAAAGTCGGAAAATTAGAAAGTGTTGTTTCTGGAAAAGTTGCCAGATTAAATGAATTAGAAGGAACTGCTGCTGATGACTCTGAAGCTGTTTCTTCTCAAAGAAATAAATTAGAAAATTTAAGAAAAGAAGCTGGAGAGCTAGAAATGCAGAGACATCGGCTTGAAGGTGAGAAAGAACAACTTGAAATTCAATTGAAAAATGCAGAAGAACAACTTGTAAGATCCAAACAATGGCTTGAATCTATAGTAACTGATGCAAAAGAAGCTGATTTCCAACTTAAAGACTTGGAAGTAGGGAATAAATCTGCTGCTAAAAATTTAGAAAAAATTAAAGAAAAACACAATACTGTTCTTAAAACAATAGAATCCCATCAGAAAAAATTAACTAATCTTGAAAATTCTCTCAGAAATGAATCAATGAAATTAGCTTCACAAGAAGCAGCTCAGAGAGCTAGAGAAGAATTTGGAGGCTACGCGAAAGGAGTCAAAGCGTTGTTACAGTGCAGAGATAATGGTCAATTACGAGGAATTATTGGTACAATTGCTGAATTAGGAAGAGTTGACGAAAAATATGCAACGGCATTAGAAGTAGCTGCTGGAGCTAGATTGCAATCTATTGTAACTGAAGATGACGAAGCTGCCTCTACGGCTATTGAATTTCTTAAAAGAAATAATATTGGCCGTGTTCGGTTTTTACCTCTCAATAAGGTTCATTCATACAAACCAAGCGCACATGCGCTGATTATATCAAAAAAAGAAGGAGCTCTTGGTTTTGCACAAGATTTAGTGAAATTTGACTCCAGATACAAAGATGTTTTTGGGAATGTTTTTGGAGACACTGTCATAATGGACTCTTTGGGAAAGGCTAGACAATATTTAGGTAAAGGTCGTATGGTTACCCTTGAAGGAGAATTGTTAGAAAGCGGAGGTGCTTTAGTTGGAGGTTCGGCACCAAAAACTGGAATTCATTTTGGAACTTCGGAACGTGATGACATTGATGAATTAGTAAGTAATGTAAGGGCATTGGAAACTGAAAAATTGCAATTTGCGTCACAACTTGGAGAATTACTAGAAGAAGCTGGTAAATTAGCTACTGCCAGACAAGAATTAGAAAGTGAAAGTGCGGCTTTCCAAACTAGAGTTACTGATTATGATGGACGAGCTGAAGAAGTTAAGAAAAGACTTGATGAAGCTGATGAGGCTGTAAAGATTCGTGAAGGTGTTATTGAGGCCTTACAAGGTGAAATTTTAGAAAGAGCCGATCTCTTAATTAATTTAGAAAAAGATATTAACAAGAGTGGAAAAGGAATTGGCAAAGCCACTTCCAATTTACAGGCCGTAGCCGGTGGAAAGACATCTAAAGTAATTGCTGATATTCAAATTAGCCTTGATCAAAGTAGGGAGGAATTAGCTACTGAGCAAGCCACTTTAGCTTCATTGGAAGCAAAAATAGATGCAATGAAGTCAGAAGTTGGAAGACTAAAAGGAGACTTAGAACTTAACCAAAAAGAACAAAAGGAATTACAAGAAACTCGTAAATCTGAAACTCAGACGGCAAAGAAACTTGATAAAAAACTAAAATCTTTAAGAAAAGAAGAACAAGAAAAATTCAAAGAATTAAAAGGCTTAAGAGATGAACGTGATGAATTACACGATTTGTTAACTAATTTAAAATCAGAATTGGCGGCTAAACAAGAATTACGCAGAAGTAGAAAACACGCCATGGATGATTTGAAAGTCGAAATTGCAACAAGAGAACCAAAATTAGTTGAAGCAAAAACTAGAATTCCAGAGGGAACAAAAACCCCACAAATTGTCCCAAGTCGTGAAAAATTAGAAACTACGAAAGAAAGTCTAGAAAATAACAGAAACCGTCTTGGAAATGTTAACATGTTATCTTTAGAACATTACAGGCAAGAAGCTGA
>CAZYZI010000026.1:0-16366 GCA_964651915.1 uncultured archaeon
CCATCTTTGAATCCTTTATCTTTCATTTAAGCTTTAAAGAGAAAAATGTAATGCTATTAAATGGTATCTTATAGATAAACTTATTTGATACGCCTTCCTTTCTACAATTAGTGAAATACATTCTTCCATTTTTGGCACTGGCATTCTTGGTCTTTTCAGCACAACCTAGTGAAGGAGTAGAAGTTCTTCACAATTATTACTCAATGAAAGAAGATACTGAAGAACTTGCAAATCAATATCCAGAAATTGCAATTTATTCTGAACATGGAATGAGTACTGGATTAGACTTAGAAATATTTTCAGTGGATATAGCACTAAATATTACTGAATTAACCGAAGAAGAATTAGCCGCTTTACCTACTATGTATGTTGATGGTGCGCATCATGGAAATGAAGGAATGTCTGTAGAAGCTACTTTTCTATTTTTACAGGATGTATTAGAAAGAAGTGCTGCAGATCCAAGTTATTTAGCTGGAAAGAGATTAGTTGTTACACCGGTAATGAACCCAGATGGATATTTACAAGACTGCCGGAATAATTGGAATGGTGTCGACCTAAATCGAAATTATCCTTACATGTGGGGAATGTATGGTACTAGCGATACGAGAGGATCATGTCCTGCATCAGGTACTTACAGAGGCCCAAGTGAAGGAAGTGAAATTGAAACCCAAATTAACATGGAATTAATGCGTGGAATGAATCTTTATGTCTATTTTTCAGCTCATACGGGATCTAATGATATCGTTCTACCATGGAAAATTACTGGCGAATTTGCTGTTCCTATTGCTGATTGGGACTTGTATGAACATTTTCTGAATGAATCTACAAACGTATCTGGCTTGGGTTATAGAGATCCTAGTGGTGCTGGTGAATCTATAGCTTGGGGATACGGAGCCAGAACTGGAATTAGTGTTATTGTGGAAGTAGATGAAATGCAATGGTCCCCTATAGAAACTACCACAATTCGGGGAGCTTTGACAAATGAACTCCTTATGTATGATTTAGCTTGGGAAAATTTAGAATTATTTGGTGGACATCTAGAAATTATAAATGAAAATTCAAATTCTGTAACAGTTCAAAATATCGGCTGGGGGGCAGCCTACAATGTAACTACAGGTAGCGAGGTTATAGAGAAAATTGGTGTTGGTGAAATCAAGAAAATTAGCAAAAATAGTAACACCTTAATTTACAATAGATTAATTCAAGAAGGGGAAGAAAAAGACTTAACACTAGTATCTGTAAATCTAACCTCTATTATAGATACAAATAATGAAGCCACGCCATCTGTTGATTTCGTTTCAATAACATTAAGTTTAGTACTTGTATCTGCTTTAAGGAGAAGAAAATGACTATTCTAATTAGTAACGAAAAAAATATACGAATTATCTCTCTTAATCATCCTGAGAAATTAAATGCTATTACCTTAGAAATGGCAACTGAATTGAATAAGGCAATACAAGATGCTGCAAATGATTCTACAGTCAAATGTTTAGTTATAACTGGTGAAGGGCGTGCATTCTCATCTGGCGGTGATGTAGATGAAATGGGAGAATATCTTCCTAAAGCAGGAGATCTTTTCTACAAATTAACTGAAAAAATACATGACTCATTTTCAACCCTGTTAACAATGCCAAAACCCGTTGTAAATTCATTGAATGGAATAATAGCAGGAGGGGCACTAGGAATTGCACTTGCAGGCGATTATAGGATTGCAAATAAGTCAACGAAATTACTGAGTGCACATTTCAAACGAGGATTTGTTCCTGCAGGAGGGGCAACATATATTCTACCAAGATTAATTGGATTAGCAAGAACTCAGACACTATTTTTTGGGGGAAAAACATTGAATTCAGATGAAATGCTTGAATGGGGATTGGTACACGAAGTTATAGAAGACGAATATTTAAATGAAAAAACTATGGAAATGGCTCAAAAATTAGCTGATGGGCCTACAAATGCTATTGCTGAGACGAAAAAATTGCTTATTGATTCAGACACTCTTTCGCTTAAACAAGAATTAGAAAGAGAACGTGAGAAAAATAGAGATAGCGGAAACAGTGGCGACGCTGTCGAAGGAATTAAAGCATTTATTGAGAAAAGAGAACCTAACTTCGAATAAATGGCGGGCTCGGGGGGATTTGAACCCCCGGATCTGGGTTCGAAGCCCAGTATGTTTCCAAGCTACATCACGAGCCCTGTATTGCTAAAGAAAGGGGTGTTTTAGCTTTCTTTTAATAATTTAATTAAGGATTCTACATTAGAAACCTCAATAATTGCCATAATTTTACTCCGATCAAGATTTGATTTTAAATTGTCATACATTGTTTGAACTCTATCATTTTCAAGTTTAGCAAATCCCTGGATTTCACGAATGGATTTTTCCATATTTATGGCCATTTCCTCAGGATTATTTCCTTCAATTCCATTTTTTACCATTCTCTTTTCTAAACGTCCTCTTCTGTATAATTGCCAAGTAGAAACATTCGAAGTATAGGACTGTGTAAATGATTCTTCATCCATATCTATCCCAATAACTTCTATATTTTTAGAATCTGAAATTTTTATTGCTTTCGTAAATGAAGGAGGGGGTAATCTAACACCGTCATCACCTACTAATTTGCGTAAGCTAAGGCCGTAAATCTCATCCCATCCTGACATATCATATGGTTGACCATCCCATTTTCTTGCCCCATCTATCTCTTCAGGGCCTACACTTAAGGTCACTAAATTTGGTTCAAAGGAATTGATTTCATCCTCGACAAGCTTAGCTTCAGAAACTAAACCTTTAACGGTTGGTAAAATTCTAATTTGCGTGTTTCCGACTGTAACTGTCTGGGGTTCCATTGATATTTGTGAAAAGAGTGGCTACTAAAAACTCAAAGGTTTACATTTATGTTTTTGAAAACATGATTTACAAAGCATTTCTGAACAAGTTTTACAACTGTTTGTAGCTAAATTTCCACAATGTTTGCAGTTACCTGCTATCACTCAGTACCTTCCCATCGAGAAAATATGTCTGAATCATAACCAAGTAAATCCAGAACCCTACCAACAATAAAATTAACATTATCATCTAATGTTTTTGGTTTATTGTAAAATGCAGGAGAAGCTGGAGCTATTATTGCACCTGCATTTGATAATTTTAACATATTATCTATGTATATTGTATTCAAAGGAGTTTCTCTTGGTACTAGAATTAACTGCCTTCTTTCTTTGAGCATAACCAAAGCAGCTCTTGTAACTAAATTATCAGATATGCCTGAAGCCAATTTGCCAAGAGTGGTACCTGAACATGGAATAACTGCCATTGCCTTAGCTTTGAAAGAACCAGAGGAAATACTAGCTGCAAGATTGTCATTATCATGAACTACATCTGCTAAAGCCAATACATCATCCCAATTACGGCCATCTCCCTCATGTTCGTGTACTAATGATGCTGATGGACTACAAGTCAAATGAATCTCTACATCAAATTCTTTTAGAACCTCTAAAAGGCGAATGCCATAGGGTATGCCGGAAGCTCCAGTAATCCCTACTACTACACGATCCATAATATTCCCTATTTTGGGCATTCTTATAACCTTTGGTTTATTGCCTAACCTGTTCCTTCTCGCCAAGCCTTATTCTCGGCAGACTCATTATCCCAACCTGATTTTGATTCCCATGGAATAGCTTCTTCAAATCTTGAACCATTACCGTTCAAATCAGGCATTTTTCCAGTTTTAGCATATTCATACAGTGCAGCAACCACAACGACTTCAGCCGTGTTACACAAAAGAATTGTAAGGCCAATCATAGTTATCATAATAATTATACCCGCTATTGGAGAGAAAGACATCACTAAAAAACCAATAATAACAGAAATGAATATACCTATAAAAGACATAAAACCGATTCCTAAACCACTCGTTATGCTTTCGCCCCAAGTTTTATTGAATAGTGCGCGGCCATCTCTCAGCCCATCACCAACTCCTTTTTTCTCCAGTACAATCATTGGTATGATAAAGAATGTGTAAATCCACCACGCTACCTCCACTATCAACAACATAATGTATGCTAATATTTTCAATGCTGGATGAGCTTTTTGATTATTACTAATTGAGTCTCTGAGTACTCTGAGAAGCAGTCCTACGGTTCCAGCTATAATTCCCCACAATATAATTATATGAATCCTACTGAAAGCTGCTTTGATACCTGTCATTATGGTAGGATCGCCACCGGTCAGTCTTTCATGAGCACTGACGATTATTGCTGAATTCCAGAATACTACGATTATACTGCCAACCATATAAGTCAGAAAAATCCAGGACTTGTACGAACTAGTTATTTGTCTTTCTTCTTCTCCAGTTTCAGGATTTGATACTGGATCTGTCATGGCCCAGTGGCTTCCCTCTTTAGTCTCAGCTTCGTAGCCAGGATATGCGGCTGCACCTATTGTTGCAAACACCATAATCGCTGAAAGAAAAGTGTAAAGCAAAAGCTCTGGATCTGCTTTGATTACTGAAAAACTAAGCTTGCTAAGCTGCCACCCCCGGCCTATAGTTGCAAAAAAACCCATATGGTTGCCAAAGAAAACACTTTAATTAATTTTGTGACAGATAACCGTATAAGTGCGTATATTTCGGATACATTATGGATGGTCGGTTTACCGCACCTGGAAAAATCATTCTTTTTGGGGAGCATGCTGTAGTTTATGGTAAGCCTGCAATAGCTATACCTGTCTCTGGAATGAGAGCTTCCGCATGGAGTGAAACAGGGGAAAAAGGGCTGACAATAAATGCATTAGATCTAGGCGAAAAATTTAAGCTTAAGGATAGTAACAACCAATTCACTGTATTGGCTCAAGCAATACTGGCTAGAACTAATCAAAATGAACCTAATTTAACCATTAATTTATCTTCTAAACTTCCTCAAGGATCTGGAATGGGAAGTAGCGCAGCTACATCTACAGCAGTGTGTAGAGCCTTATCAGGACATTTTGGTGTAAATTTAGCTGAAAATGAAGTCTCGGAACTTGTATTTAATGCTGAAAAAGTTGTACATGGAACGCCAAGTGGAATAGACAATACTGTAGTTGCATACGAAATGCCCGTCTACTTTGTCAAAGGTGAAAAACCTGAAACTTTTGAACCTGGAAAAAAATTCTTTCTAGTAATCGGCGACACGGGAATTGAAGCATCAACAAAAGAAACTGTAAGCAGTGTTAGAAATAATTGGAAAAAAGAACCGGCATTAATGAATGGCTATTTTGATGAAATTGAACGAATTACAAAGCAGGGTAAAATAGCTATTGAAAATGGAAATAGGAAAATGGTTGGAGAAATGATGGATAAGAATCACAAATTATTGAATTCAATTGGGGTTGGACATGAAGAATTAGAAAAAATAATTGATATCGCAAAAGAGGCTGATGCACTCGGTGCCAAACTCACAGGGGGTGGGGGTGGTGGTAACATGGTCGCTTTAGCTAAAGACAAAAAAACTCAAAAGAAAATACACGATGCAATAACGGAAGCCGGATATAGGGCCTATCAGACTTCATTTGGAGAAGAATAATGAATCTTAGAGAATTTGTCGATTTATTGGAAAAGAAAGGAAGACTAAAACGAATTACAAAAGAAGTAGATCCTGTATATGAAGTAGCTGCACTTATGGACGAAGCTGGAGATACGCCATTATATCTGGAAAATGTAAAAGGAAGTATTCTTCCATGTATCACAAACATATGCTCAAGTAGAGAACTAGTAGCTTTAGGTCTTGAATGTGCACCTAATGAAATTCTTGGAAAAATATCTAAAGCTGTTAGAGAAGGTAAAAATCCTAATGTTGTGAAGGCAGATGACTACAAAGAAATTGATCCTTCATTAGAAAAATTGCCTATACTTACTCATCAACCAATTGATGGAGGACCATATATTTCATCGGCAATGGCCGTAGCTTATGATGAAGAATTTGGACGAAATATATCTTTCCATCGTGCAATGAAGATTGACAATCAACATCTAGTATTAAGAATATTAGACAGACATCTTAAAGACTATATGAAAAGAGGTTTGAAGGAATTTGCATATTGTAACGGCGTGTCCGTTCCTGTATTACTTGGTGCTGCAACATCTTTTGGAATTGATGAAGATGAAATGGCTGTAGCAAATGCATTGGCTAATTCCCCTGTAATCGAGATTGCTGGACACTCCATTCCTCAATCTGAAGTAGTAATGATATGTGAATTTACTGGTGAAATGCATGATGAAGGGCCATTTGTAGATTTGACTGAAACGCCTGATATAATTCGTCAACAGCATGTTGCCAAAATCAAGCGTATTTTCATCCGAAATGATTCAGTTTTCCACGCATTACTTCCTAGTGGTCCTGAACATAAAGTATTGATGGGGATGCCAAGAGAACCAACCATTTTCAACTCGGTTAACAAAGTTGTAGATTGTCATGACGTTTTCATGACGCACGGCGGTGGTTCTTGGTTGCATGGAGTTGTAGCAATAAACAAAAAGAATGAAGATGATGGACTCAAAGCAATCGAAGCTGCATTTGAAGGACATGCGTCCATGAAGCATGTCTGGGTTGTAGACTCTGATATAGATGTTACTAACTCTGAATCTGTTGAATGGGCTATGGCAACACGTTTTCAAGGTGATTCAGGATTAATTGTTAAAACAGGAGTTAAAGGCTCATCATTAGATCCAAGTTCAAACCCTGAAACAAGAGAAACTGTAAAAGTTGGATTTGATTGTACTATTCCTTTAAACAGAGACAAATCTGATTTTGCTAGACCTAAGCCAGGTATGAAAGTAAAATTGGATGATTATTTAGACTAATGAAGTTAAATTCCGAACAAAAAATGATGCTGGAAGGATCCCAAGGTCCGACTATCCAAAAAGCAATCAGACTTTTGATAGACTTAGGAAAAGCTGCGAATTCTGAAAAATTAGTTCCTGTTGTTTCAGCTCACGTTTCAGGTGTTTCTCCGCTAACTGGGGGTGACGGACTAATCCAGTTTCTTGAAGATTTAGGTTCTGAAGAAAATGTTAAAACAGCTGTAGAAACAACTTTGAATGCTGCCGGATGTGACAGAACAAAATTCAAAGAAATGGATATACCTGTAAAGGATTACGTCGAAAAACAACAAATAATACTAGACGCATATGAAAAATTAGGAATTGAATTATCACTTTCATGTACACCATATGATAATCTGAAAATTGAAGGTAATGCCTCATGGGCTGAATCAAATGCAGTTTGCTTTGCTAATAGTTACACGAAGTTGAGGACTAACCGTGAATCTGGTTTATCTGCCATTGCAACTGCACTTTGTGGATTCACACCTGAATATGGACTTTTGCTTGACGAAAATCGCGTTCCGAATCTAAAAATCAATGTTGAGTGTGAACTGAATGAACCTGTTGACTATTCAATACTTGGGGACTGGATTGGAAAACAAATTAAACCTCAATGGAAACTAGAATATGGACCAATACCTCACATTTTCGGTATAAAAGAACTTAATTTTGAAGATAAGAAAGCACTTACAGCAGCAGCTGCAAACTACGGGTGCCCATTACTGTTTATCGATGGATTTACTGTGGCTCCTGAAAACTCACAATATCAATCTAAACTTAATTTTTCAAAATCCGATTTAGAAACGCGATATAGTGAATTATCTCCACAAAGGAAAGTAGATTTAGTTACTATTGGATGCCCACAGGCCTCGTTTGAGGAAATTCAAAGAGCTACTGAATACTTGAGTGATTATATTATACCTGATGGCCGACTTTGGATTTTTACCTCATCCCTTAATTTTGATAGAGCAAAAGAAAAAGGACTTGTAGAAAAAATAGAAAAAGCAGGTGGATTAATATTGAGGGAAACATGCCCTGAAGTTGTACACTACAATCATGAAAAAGTAAAGCATATTCTAACCAATTCAATGAAAGCTGAACACTATTTAAAATCAGGATTAAATGCTATAGATACCTCTGTGGCTAGACTAAAAGAATGTGTAAAACATGCTGCAAATCCTAATTTATTAGAAAACATTGCAGGTAGTAAAGTCAACAATAAAAATATCATTCATAATTCATCTAAAACTTACCAAAAAGGTAACATAGAAATTAATGGAAAAGGATTAGAATCACAAAATTCATGGACTATCGAAGGAGAAACTCTAGTAACAGACGTGCCTATTACCTTTTTAGGATTTGTAAATAGAATTACTGGTGAAATTGAAGAAGAAGGACACCCCATAAATGGAAAATCAATGAAAGATAAAATTCTAATTTTCCCAAAAGGCAGTGGTTCTACTGTCGCCCCATATGTTTTGCTTGGATTATTTTATAATGGTAATGGCCCCAAAGCAATAATCAATACAGATTTAGATCAACAAACAATTCCTGCATGTAGTATTCTTAACATTCCTTATGCTCATTCATTTGAAAAAAACCCTTGTCAAGCTATTAACACTGGAGATAAAATCAAATTAGAACTTAAAAATGGCTGTGTTAAACTAGAGTGTTTAGAGAGAGCATAAATGAGAAGTGATTTTGATAATTGGCTACAGTATGAAGTAATTTTATTTCTCATTATAATTGGATATATTGCAATGATAGGTACAATATATTTCCTATCTCCGACTAAAAAATGGAATAAATTTCCTGAAAAATGTACTATTAAAACTAAATGCACAAGAGTAGCGGATTACAATTGTAGAGGTTATGAACTTAAACCTGTTGAAATAAAAGATAGTATCAAAAATGTTCAAACTAAAATAATTGAAATTATAAATTCAAAACCGAGAATGAAAGTAATTAATGAAAATGTAGGATTTATTCACGCAACCGATGTTACACCCTTCTTTAGATTTTATGATGATCTCGCTATAAAACTATTTGAACAAGAAGGAAAAACAATAGTTTGGATGCAAAGTCAATCAAGACTAGGGTATTACGATTTTCAAGTTAATGAAAAGAGAATACAAGAACTTCACAAAAAAATTTCATTAATATGATTTTATTTTTCGCGCCATGAGGCTATACGCTTTTTCAATCTTGTAGTTATTTTTCTAGAATTCCAATAATCTTCACACTCTTGTGATAATTCTGTTATTCGAGACATTACCTTGTCCGTAAAACTTCTAAAATTTTCATGCGTTTTTTCTTTATAGTCAAAGTATAATGGATCTCCAAATTTATAATAAAATTTTCTCCAGGGTCTTGGCGCTCTCTTAGATACTGGCCAAACATCATCTGTTTGACGTATCGCTACTGGAATTACCGCAGCCCCTGTTGCTGCTGCAAGCCTAGCTACTCCAGTTTTCCCCTTACCCATATCTCCATCTCTAGAACGCGTCCCTTCTGGGAAAATACCAATTGCCCCCCCTTTTTCCAATATCTCTATTGCACCTTCAAGAGCCTCAGAACCACCTGCATCTCTATCTACGGGGATAACTCCCACTTGTTTAAACACTAATCGTCTTATTGCACCATCAAAATGTTCTTTTTTAGACATATAAGAAACGGGTCTTTTCGTTGCAGTCATAATAAAGGCTGGATCTATATGGGAAAGATGATTAGCTGCAATAATTAAGGGCCCATCAACTGGAATCTTATCTCTACCAAGATAACGAGGACGGAACATCATCCTCAAAAATGTTCCTAAAGTCAAATTAGTTGTTCTGTAAGAAAGCGGGGCCTTAGGACTCATTAGAAATATGCAGATGAATGCAGTTTATATTCTTGTTCTAATTGTATTACTATAATTAAATCAAAGACATTTCTTCAATTTCAACAGATTGAACTTCAGGTAAACCATTGAGGCCAGCCTCAACCTCTGTCGCAAATCCATCTCTATCAATTCCTATAATTGCTACAAAAATTGCCTTAAGCCCAAAAGCAAAGGGCTTTATCTCATGGGCTCCCAATGTGGCATCATCAGGAATAATTTCTGATATTTTCGACACTATATTGTCTATATTGGAATCTGGAGATTCTGGCATAATTCTATACTTTAAGGCTACTTCACCCATAATTACGGAGCTCACAGAGGGGCTTTATTTAATTTGGCACATTGTAAGTAAATGTTATTAACTCCTTTACTAACTATAATCTGATAATATGGCAATTGAAGAGGACTATCACTCAACCTTCGAGAAAGTTGACACCTATGAAGGGGAAAATCAACCTATTCAAATTTGGGCTAAAGATAAGGGTGCATACGGTGGCATTGGCACAGATAAATTAGGAATTTGGGGTACTGTTGTTGGCGTTGATTTTGATGAATGTGTCGCAGATGGGGCTTGCATTGATGCATGTCCTGTAGAAGTTTTTGAATGGATAGATACTCCAAATTCTTCTGAATCTGATAAAAAAGCTATAATGATAAGAGAAGATGAATGCATTATTTGCCGTGCCTGTGAATCTGTTTGTCCCGTTGAAGCAGTCCTTATTACTGAAGACTAATTAGCTATTCTATGGAAGAACCTGAACTTCGTGTTGGAGGATGGGAAAAAGAGGGAGGTAGCCGGTTTTTCAGAAGATTTTTCGGTCTAATACTAATCTTACTACTTGTTTTTGTTGCTATAGGGCCTTCTTTTGTATATTATAATCCAGCTTATGTTCCTAAAGAATCTCTTTACTTAGCAAATGGGATGTGGAATGGCCCTTTTGATTCACAATATTCAAAGGAATTTTCAGGGCACTTAAAATTATCAAGTATAGGCTATGAAACAACTGATGGAAAATCTGGAAAATTAAAAATAATTTCTATTAGTTCTTTACTAAATTTAGAAGAAATCGACCTTGAAAAGCGAATTATCGAAATTGTAGAAGAAGAGGCTAAAAAAGAAGGATTGCAACTATCTAATGGAGTTATAATAAGAGATGATGAAATAGAACTACCTACAGGATACTCTATTTACCAATGGGATGGAACTGGAAACTCTGTAATTGCTGATACTTTTTTCGAAGAGTCAATATTGTCGGGAGAAAATATCATAGTCAAAGCATTTTTCTGGAATGAAAAAGATGATATCGATACTATAACACAAAGTAAGTTTGGAGCAATTGACCAATATCAAACTGTATTATGCATTGCATTTAGCACAAATGGAAATACTATAAACCAAGCTGCTGAAATGGTGGAGGACGTATTTTAGTATGTTTTGCCCAAAATGTAAGTCAATACTTGTTTTGAATAGAGTGACTGGTCAGAAAGAATGTAAAAGACCAAATTGTGGACATTCTGAAGATAAAGGTAAAGAAGTTATAACCAAAAGAAAACAAGAAGACAAAGAAATGGTTGTAACTGAAGGAATTGAAGGTACCTTACCTACAACTAAAATTATTTGTGGGAAATGTAAACATAATGAAGCTACATTTTACCTTAGACAAACCAGGGCTGCTGATGAACCGACAACTAGATTTTACCAATGCACAAAGTGTAAACATAGATGGAGAGAATACTAAACTAAACGGCCATTAGACTCTAAAAGTTTGTATTTTAGATGAGATAATATTTCTTCCTTGAGCTCTGTAGATTTATCAGTATCTGGCGCATGGCAAATCAATTCAAGAGCTGTTCGTAATGATTCTTCCGGCCCTAATATCCGCAAAAATATCATAGACAAATAATTAGAACCATCCAACGTTGATTCACCTGAGTGGTAAACTATCGATCTTGTGCTTTCTACCTTACTATCACACAGATGCAAGCCTAGTAAATCTTTTGAGATTTTAAATATCTTTCTTAAAGATAAACCTTCTATATTAATAACTGAATGAGATGTACTATCTTTATATTTTAATCTCAAATCATCATGCTTTTCAGATTCAATAACAAAGGGCCTTATATGGCAACCCAAGAAATTAGATTCTATTTCACCCAACCAAATTGTATGTGATCTACCTGATTCATCCTGATACTGCAAAATTAGTGCTACTTTTGTGAGATTCCGATTATTCGGATTAAATTTAAAAATTGGAGAAAACGATTCGCCAGCTCTTAAGTGATCTAAACGATAAACGCCTGATGGTGGATCTGCTAAACTAAGGCCAGAACCATCAACTTTCATTCTCAGATAAATATTATCAATTTTTTGATTAGACTTATTTTTAATACTCAAATTCAAACTAATTTTATCTGTTGATGAAAAATAACTAGAACTCATTACTATGTCTTGATTAAGAGTATAATCAACAAAGGCCATATGATTGTCAATTTTGTCATTTATTACATCTATTTTGGAATTACGAATTTCTGAACTTTTTTGATAAGTAAATAAAAAAGGCTTTAATTTAGGATCCAAATCGGCTGTTTTCAACCAATCAATTATAAGTTCTTTTACATTATATTCCAAAGAATTGATGTCTTTTTTAGTACTAACCAACAAAGAATTGAGATTGTTTATCTCGGTTGTAATGCCAACTTTAGCATCTTTAAGAAAAATTTGATGACTCTCACTTGTTGAATCGGAAGTTTCATTTTTGTGTTTAAAACGATTTAACTTAGTAAAAGAATTTTCAGCCCTTTGTATTGAGGAAGTCAAATATGAAATATCATGAAGATCACTATGTAATGAAAAATAAGGATAAAGTAAAGGGATCATTTCATCAGTATGAGCCCCCTGCAGACCTAAATTCTCCAAGAAAGAAGGTAATGCGTCCAAATAACCTACATGTCTTTGTTGTAATGCCAATAATCTCTTACGTATCTCATAAATTAACTGAAATGATTCTTTAAGTAATGTAAAATTACCCATTTGTAATGATTTAGCTTTTTGAATATCATGATTTATACTTTCAATATTTTTGTTGTATACTGTAACTTTTTCAAATAAATTTTCAACCTCGCCAAGGGCTCCATCTATTTGCATTCTAAGAAAACCTTCATTTTGAAACCAATGGATTTTAGATTCAGATGTTATTATTACATCTCCACCATAATTTGGGAATGAAAAATTAATTATCTTTTCTCGCGCCTGATAAGACCAAGATTGTTGGCCATTTCCATCGATTACATGAAAAACTTTATTTGAAAAAATGCCAATCATTTCTCCAGATTCAACGGCAATTGCACCATCAAAATTTTCTCTAGATGTGTATTCCCAAAGTTGATCTCCATTCCTATCTTGACACACTAATGTTTTAGAATCTTTAACAAATACATGCCTTATACCTTGATTGAAAAAAGAAAATTTTGTAATATTATAATTTTTAACCCAAATTTCACTACCTGAATAAGAAAATGAAGATAAAGAATCACCCGATATAGCCATAATACCGTCCTTAGAACTATAAATTTTTGAATATGCAGCTGATGGAACTTTAGTAATTTTATCTATTTCCCTAAATATATTTATGGAATTCTTTGTTAGTACTACTATCTTTTGTTGATATTGAGAAATTGACAAAACATTTGTACCGAATTTTGTTTGATCTTTAATATCGCCAAAGCGATTTAATAGTTTTATATTATTTCCTTTAGATATAATTATTGTATTGCCTGAAGGGCTAATACTGAAATGACTAGTGTTATCAATTTCATCTAATTCCCATTTAACTTTACCCCAATTATTGTAGCAAATAAATCTGTCTGAGGTAATTACGAAGATACTGGTAGCATCCTCTGTAACATGTACTTTTTTCCCTTTATCTAATTTAATTATTTCTAGTAGTTCTCTATTATTGAATATATTTAAATTGGAATCTGTAAGAACTGCAACTAAGTCGCCCTTAGAACTGCTTGATGACCCAATTGCTGAACCCTCAAAAGATTGACGAGCAAGAAGTTTTACAGGTTTCCATAGGTCATTTTTGACTGATGTACTTCGCAACATTTTTCTACTACTTTACTCCAAGTTAATGCCTTAGATGTATGCCTGAATAAGAATTAAATGGGTGGAGCCACCGGAGGGATTTGAACCCTCGGCCTGCTGATTACAAGTCAGCCGCTCAACCGGGCTAAGCTACGGTGGCTCAAGCCCCTTGCAAGGTTGCTGAACAAAAGGTTTACCCAGAAAAAAAGATATATAATATTAAACATTAAAACAAAAAAGCCGAACAGTATATATACAGCCCCCTTCTCGCGAGCATTCCTGATTCTTCAGGAAGGAAATTAACGAATGGCAAAAGGACTTTACACTGCATCTAGTCAGCGTAACAAACGCCAAAAACATAGATGGAACGATAGATACTATCGTAAGAGAGCTATGAAGCTAAAAGAGAAGGCTGATCCTCTACAAGGGGCTCCTCAAGCAAAAGGCATTGTAGTAGAAAAGGTAGGTGTTGAAGCAAAACAGCCTAATTCAGGTATTAGAAAATGTGTAAGAGTTCAATTAATTAAAAATGGGAGACAAGTTACAGCACTAGCTCCTGGAAATTTAGCAATTAGTTTTATCGATGAACATGACGAAGTCGTTATTGAGGGAGTTGGTGGACGTATGGGTCGATCATACGGAGATCTTTCTGGTGTTCGATACAGAGTAGCTAAAGTTAACAACGTTTCTCTAAAAGAAATGGTTCGTGGACGTAAAGAGAAACCAATAAGGTAAATATGTCTGAAGTTGAAGAAAATATTGTTGAAGAGGCGGTTGTTTCAGAACCAGATATGCCTGTTGTTCCACTATTTGGAAAATGGGATCTTACGGAAGTTAATATTGAAGATACAACATTAGAAAAATATATCAATCTTGATGCGTTTCAAGTTCCACACACTGGAGGTAGACATTCCAAAAAGAGATTTGGAAGAGGTGACCTTACTGTTATTGAAAGATTCATAAACAACCTTATGAGATCTGAAAAATATACTGGGAAAAAAGCTCAAGCATATAATGTTTTGAAAAACGCTTTTGATATTATAAACTCTAAAAAGAAGGAAAACCCTGCCCAAGTTATGGTTAGAGCTTTAGAAAACTCTGCGCCAAGGGCTGCTGTGGTATCTCTAAGATACGGAGGGATTAGAGTATACAGCGGGGTAGATGTTTCACCTACAAGACGTGTTGATACTGCAATAAGAAATCTTTGTATTGGTGCAATTGAATCCTCTAAAAAACAACGTTCCATTGAAAATTCATTATCTAAAGAATTAATGCTTGCCTCTGATGCAAATCCTGACTCTTATGCAGTAGGCAAAAAGGAAGAAATTGAACGTCAGGCTGAAGCTGCACACAATTAAAGTGATTAAAAAATGGGCCGTAAAGAAGACAACATAAAGCGTGCAACCGCTTTATTCACCAAGCTAGATAATATTCGCAACATAGGTACCGCTGCGCATATTGACCACGGAAAGACTACTCTTTCTGATAATTTGATCTTTGGAGCAGGAATGATGTCTGAAGATTTAGCAGGTAAACAACTAATGCTAGATTTTGATGAACAAGAATCTGCTAGAGGAATAACTATCAATGCAGCAAATGCATCTATGGTTCACGAGCACAAAGGAGAAGATTATCTTATTAATTTAATTGATACGCCTGGGCACGTAGATTTTGGTGGAGACGTTACCAGAGCTATGAGGGCTCTTGATGGTGTAATTATTGTCGTTTGTGCTGTAGAAGGTATAATGCCACAAACTGAAACTGTTATCAGACAAGCACTCAAAGAAAAAGTCAAACCTGTTTTATTTATTAACAAAGTAGATCGATTAATTGCTGAACTTCAGGTTACGCCAGAAGATATGATGCAACGATTTGGTAAAATCATAACTGAAGTTAACAAATTAATATCACGAATGGTTCCTGATGAATTCAAAAAAGATTGGATGGTTGATGCGCAGGCTGGAACTGTGGCGTTTGGATCTGCATATCACAATTGGGCTACATCAATTCCTTTCATGGCAAAAAAGAATGTTAATTTCAAACAAATTTATGATTTTATGGAAAATGAGCAAAGAAAAGAATTAGCTCAAGCAGCTCCTTTGCATGAAGTATTACTCGATATGATTGTCGAAAAACTGCCTTCAGCAAATACGGCACAAAAATACAGAATACCGCATATCTGGAGAGGAGAATCGGAAGAAGAAATTGGCCAGTCAATGGTGAATGCTAATGCAGAAGGTGATTCTGCATTTATGGTGACTAAAGTTGTTCTGGATCCTCATGCAGGTGAAATTGCAGTTGGAAGATTATTCTCAGGGTCTATCAAAAAAGGTGATCAGATGTACGTTGCAGGAATGCCGAACGCAAATAGAGTGCAGTCAGTAGGTATGTTCGTTGGCGGTGATCGTATCGCAACGGAAACAGTAACTGCTGGAAATATTATTGCCGTTTCAGGATTAAGAGATGCTCAATCAGGATCAACTATTTCCTCAAATAAAGAAATGACTCCATTTGAAAGAATTGTACACAATTCAGATCCTGTTG
>CAZYZI010000027.1:0-16039 GCA_964651915.1 uncultured archaeon
AACCAAAGTGCCGCCAAAACATCAATAGTGCGGGACCTTCAGACCAGAGCGAGGACAGTTGGCATGAAGCTCCTTTGTAATCGAGTAGTTTGAGTTCCGGTGCACTAGTGCCTGTATCTAGGAGTTTAGATCGCTTGTCACCAGGTCCAGCTATCCATGTCTCAAGCCACTCTTCTTCAGCAGCTTCAGTGAGTTTATCAGGGTTGTAATCGTCGCTCATACTACTCTAACACCCCTGTTTAATTTAAGATTTTAGGCTTCCTCATCCGGCTTGTCTTTTCTGAATATACCTTTCCCAGATAACTTAAGCCAGATGATAACCAAAATGAGTATTGACCAAGGAATAGCTACAGCAACAACTTGACCAAAATACTCCAGTGAAATGAAATAAATTACTGGCTGCATAATAGCTACGAATAACAAGAATGGTTTGTTTTCCATTATATTCGCCATAGAATAATCACCTTCATCACACCTCCCTGACGCCTTTGTTTAATTTAATACTGTGGTTGTTTTGTTCTTTGGTGGGTCTACTATATTATTCTATAACATCACCATATCATTCTTTAATCTCTATTCAGGAGGTAAAAGGTCATCGAGTTCAGTTTCTCCAGATATTTCCTTTATCTCAGCAGGTACAGCGGTTTCAGCTCCATTTATTGGTCCACGCGCAAGTAGTCCAATTAAGCCATTTATGGCTAAAAATAGACCGCTTACAATTACCCAAAGACCTCCGTTTGCATCCATTGGAGTTGCTTTTGGCGGTGCTTCGCCAGGAATTAGGTCCCACTTTTCAAAAAGTTCAAACATTCCATCTAACATACTATTCATCATCGAAGCTTCGAACATTCCCATCAAATATCCGAGTATTGTAAGGAAAAGTGATGTGTAGAAAAACAGGCTTCTGTTTTGGTTGGTAAACAAAGAATTGAGAAGCATTTCAGTTCCAGTCATTAATCGAATACTTATCAGAAGAAATACTACACTTGCAATTCCTGCAAATGCATATAGTGCTTGCCAAATTACAATATCACTTTTAACTCCATCAATCCATCCCGTCAGATCAGCAACAACATCGGCGCAATCCTGGCCACCACTACTGTCCTCACATCCCATTTCATCTTCGAAATTAATCTTTACTGTATTCATATCATCTTGTAGTACTATAGCATCTTCAATAACTATTTGAGCAAACCATATCAGTAATAATGCTTGAAGTATTCCTAAAAAACCAATTAGCCGATCACTTTTCTTAGTTGGGACCATATATCTCTCATATAGTTAGAGTATATGAGTTTGATTGTTTATTCTTCAAACATTTTTTTTGTAGATTTTATGGTCTCTCCAGCAGAAATTAATGCTTCTCCTGTTGATTCTACAATATCACCCATTTTATCTGTTACACCTTCAGCTTGGTCGGTAGCTTTTTGAGCTAAATCTTTAGACATATCTGAAACTTTTTGTGCAAGAAATTTCAAATCTTCCAGGGCTTCATCCAATCCCAAGGCTTCTATTTTGGATTTTTTATCATCTGACATAATCTACTAAAATAGAGCACATAATTAAATCTGCGCTTAATATTTGTAGAAACCTTCACCAGATTTTTTGCCCAATTTACCTTGTACTACCATTTCTTTGAGAAGTGGACATGGTCTATATTTGTCATCATTGAAATCACGGTGTAGTACTTCCATTATTGCTAAACAGGTGTCTAATCCAATAAAGTCCGCTAGTGTTAGAGGACCCATAGGATGACTCATTCCTAATTTCATTACAGTATCAATTGCTTCAGGCTCAGCAACACCTTCCATAACGCAGAACATTGCTTCATTCAACATAGGTAAAAGAATTCGATTACTTACAAACCCGGGAAAATCATTTACTAAAACAGGTATTTTATTTAGTTCTTCAGCTAATTTGAATGTAGAGTTAAAGGTGTTCTCATTTGTGTTCTTAGCTCTTATTACCTCGACCAATTTCATAACAGGTACAGGATTCATGAAATGCATTCCAACTACTTTTGCAGGTCTTCCACTAGCCTCAGCTAAAATCCCTATAGGTATACTAGAAGTGTTTGAAGCTAGGATAGTCTTTTCTTTACAAATATTTCCTAGGTCTGAGAAAAGTTTCTTCTTAATATCAATATTCTCCACAATAGCCTCTATTATTATGTCACAGGCTTTTAGATCATTAAGTTCTAACGTGGTACTTACATTTCTAAGTGTATAATCCATATCATCCTGATTTATCCGTTCTTTTGATACGCTTCTTTCAAGATTTTTAGTTATAGTTCCAATACCATTATCCAAGAATTCTTGCTTTATATCACAAAGAACAACATTTTTGCCAATAGCAGCACAAACTTGTGCAATCCCAGCTCCCATTTGACCTGCTCCAATCACTCCAACATCATTTACCATATTATTCACTTAATTTTATCATAATCGCATTCTGGATATGTAATCTATTCTCAGCCTGATCAAAGACAATTGAATAGTCAGCTTCTACTACTTCATCAGTTACTTCTTTATCTCTTTCTGCAGGCAAGCAGTGCATAAACAGCGTGTTTTTACCTGTAAGATTCATTAATTCTTGATTAACTTGGAATGGCCTAAATATCTTTTCTCTTTCTTCGGCTTCTTCTTTTTGCCCCATCGAAGCCCAAACATCTGTGTAAATCATATCGGCATCTTTTACAGCATTTACAGGCTTATGACTAATTTCAATCGTTGAAATTCCTGCTGCTTTTGCTTCTTCTACTGTTTTTTTATCAGGTTCATAGCCTTCAGGACAACAGCATACAAATTGTAAAGGAAATCTCATAGCTAAATGCAACCAAGAATGAACAATATTGTTTCCATCACCCATGTATACTATTTTGATATTATCAATATTGCCTAAGTGCTCCCATACCGTAAAAATATCAGTCATTATTTGACATGGATGATTATAATCAGTTAATCCGTTAACTATGGGTATCGATGAATGTTCAGCAAGTTCAATAATATGTTTGTGATCAAAAAGGCGTGCCATAATCATGTCATTGTATCTACTGAAAACTCGTGATATATCTTTGATAGCTTCGCGTTTTCCGATACCTATGTCATTTGGACCCAAAAAAAGTGCATGTCCTCCCATCCATTCAAAACCAGTTTCAAAAGAAACTCTAGTTCTTGCTGAAGGTTTAGCAAATATCATTGCCAATGACTTATTTTTAAAATGCAGGTAATCCTCTCGATTATGAAATTTCTTCTTAACCGATTTAGCTAATTCCATAATCTCCCAAAGTTCTTCCTTAGTGTAGTCAGAGATGTGCAGAAAATGTTTTTTCATTATTAATCTCGGTCAATTCTTGGCGCCAATAAGAATTTCACATTACCTTGAGCCCCAGTCATGTCATCTACAGCTAAATCAGCATCAATTTTTACAGGTAAATCACTACCTAAATTAATGTGCAAAATGCGGTCAGCAGGTAATGAATTCACCATCAAAGCAAAATATTCCAAAGAAAATAGAGAAGTTGCATCTTCTGATGAATCTAATTTTTCTAATTGATCCTTTCCAAGAGAAACATCAACACTATTTTGGTTATCCCCCTCACAAACCAATCTAAAACTATCCTTTGTTGTTGAAAGAGCAATGTGATCAGATACTGATTTTGAAGCTTTTAAACCTTGACCAATTTCTCCGACAATTACACTTACAGATGCGGGTAAATCCAATGAAGGAACTTTTGGGTCAGGCATGCCTGATGTATCTAGGAGTGGCATTGCACGTGTCAAATTACCTATGTTTACAACGAGTCTATTAAGGTCTTCATCTTTTTCTAATTCCACCATATCTTCTTTTCCAGCAACAGTTAATACATTTTTGAATTTATCAATATCCAATCCCATTTCCATTGCACTCGCTTCGTAGCTATCAAATGCAGACTTTACTAAATTCGTTTCAATCATAGCTACATGGGAAGGGTCTACTGCCTTGATTTGTAAACCATCTTCGCTAACGTTTAGCTTTGCTTCATCAACAAGTGATCCTACTGTTCCAATAAATTCTTTTAGACTATCTGCTTTAATTCTGGCTTTAAACACTGAACAACCTCTTGTGTCGATTGGTGGCCGATATTTAACTTTTGTTTATCATTTTTTGAGAGGGATTAATCTAATATACTTAGCTCCGATAAACGTACGTTTTACTTCCTGGAGGGAGTTTTTGGTAGAGAAAGATTTGAAAAAAGGTACGACCACTTTGGGTCTCGTTTGCAATGACGGCATAGTAATGGCTACAGAGATGAGAGCCACAATGGGTAATCTCATTGGTCACAAGACTACACAGAAGCTCTTCAAAATATCAGATAATATGGGTCTGACAGTTGCAGGTCTTGTCGGTGATGCACAAATGCTCGCTAGATGGCTATCTGCAGAGGTGAAACTGTATGAATTGAAACATGGCACGCAAATGTCTCTCAAGGCAGCATCTACTTTGATGGCCAACATAATGAATGGTCGAAGATACATGCCTTTCTGGGTACAACTTCTTTTAGGAGGTACAGATTCAGAAGGATCACACGTTTATTCATTAGATGCAGCAGGAGGTTCAATACCTGATAAGTTCCAAACTACAGGTTCAGGTTCTCCCTTTGTATATGGTGTTTTAGAGGATCGTTTCAAGGAAAACATGTCGGTAGCTGAAGGCAAAAAGTTGGGAGTTAGAGCATTAACTGCAGCTATGAAAAGAGATTCAGCATCAGGAGATGGCATTTCCATGTGTGTTATAGATTCTAAAGGTTTCCATAAGGTGTCACCTGAGGAAATTCAAAAAATTGAGAATATTTTGGCAGATTAGAACCTGACCAATAGAAGCCCGGAGGTCGAAATGGCCGTAGAAGACGTAATTAAACTAGTCAAAAAAGTCGCGACAGAAGTCATACCAGATAGCGTAGCTTTTACTGATGTTAAAGTAGAAGCTTCCAACGTAGTATTGTATACTCCAAATGTTGAAATTTTTTCAGATAATAATGAGTTAATTAGAACACTTGCTCAGAAAGTCCGGAAAAGGATAGTAATCAAGGCAGATCCTAGTGTTAGAAAGCCGCTTATTAGCGCTAAACAGAAGTTGAATGAAATTTTACCTAAAGAGGCAGAAGTAGTTGATATTAAATTTGACGAAATAAATGGAGATGTTATTATTGAAGCTAAGAATCCAGGTAGAGCTATAGGGAAGCATGGTGTAGTTCTTAATAATGTGAGACGTGAAATTGGTTGGAATCCAGTAGTTGTACGCTCAGCACCGATGGAATCACGGACATTAAAAGAAATTAGAAATTACATGCTTGATGAGAAAATAGCAGATGGGCGAAAGAAATTCTTAACAAAAGTTGGGAAGAAAGTATTCAGAGATACAACAGAGGGAGAACAACATGTTCGAGTTACAGCACTTGGGGGCTACAGGGAAGTTGGTCGTTCTTGTCATTTATTGATGACTAAGGATAGCAAAGTTCTCATAGATTGCGGATTTAATCCAGGAAATGACAAAGAACCTAGTCCTTTTTTGAGTGCACCAGAAGTAACACCCTTAGAGGGTATAGATGCAGTAGTTCTTACACACGCTCATTTAGATCATTCAGCTCTTCTTCCAATGTTATTTGTTTATGGTTATGATGGACCAATATATTGTACGCCACCTACCAGAGAATTATCTTCATTATTGCAGAATGATTTCATTAAAATTCAAAACGCCGAAGGTAAAAGAGTTCCTTACAATACAGAACATATTCGTCAAGCAATTAGAAATACAATCCCTTTGAACTATGGTGATACAACAGATGTTTCTCCAGATTTGAAATTGACATTTCATAATTCAGGCCATATTTTGGGTTCCGCAGCAGCACATTTTCATGTTGGAGATGGTCTGTACAATTTGGTTTTCTCTGGTGATATTAAGTTTGAAAATACATGGCTTTTTGACAGGGCAGTGAATCATTTCCCTCGTCTTGAAGCACTTATTATGGAATCTACATATGGAGGGTATAATGATTTTCAACCACCAAGAGACGAGGGTACTAGGAATTTAACTGAGATAATTAATCGGACTGTAGAGAAAAAAGGCAAAATAATAATTCCAGTTTTTGCCGTGGGACGTTCTCAAGAAGTCATGCTTGTATTAGAAAAAGCCTTTTCCGAGGGTAAGTTGAATGACACTCCAGTTTATTTGGATGGGATGATATGGGAAGCTACGGCATTACATTCTGCATATCCGGAGTATTTGAACAATAATCTACGTAATAAAATATACCAAAATCAAGATAATCCTTTTAGGTCTGAAATATTTAAGAAAGTTGAAAGTGTAGAAATGAGGCAGGAAATTTGTGGTATGGAAGAACCAGCGATTGTTTTAGCTACATCAGGTATGGTTAATGGTGGTCCTGTAATGGAATATATTCGTCATTGGGCTCCAGAATCTAATAACACAATGGTTTTTGTTGGATATCAAGCATCTGGAACAATGGGTCAAAGGTTGCAACAGGGAGCGAGTGAAATCCATCTCCACGATAGAGAAAATGGAGGGATGGTCCCGGTTAAGGTTAATATGAATCTTGAAACTTGTGAAGGTTTCTCAGGTCATAGTGATAAAAGGCAACTAATGCGTTATTTGAGAACAATACGTCCTCGTCCAAAGATAGTTTTACTGAATCACGGTGATTCACAAAAGTGCGAACAATTTGCAAATGACATACGTCGTAAGGTAAGGTTAGATGCAAGAGTTCCTCATAATTTAGAAACAATAAGGTTTATGTGATATGGAAGGAATTGAAGAAAAAATCTTGGAAGCATTGAAGGAACTTGAACGCTGGGAGAATCGTAGGATAAAAGTTAAGGAACGTTTAGAAAGAGATGACGCCGATATTTCTGAGTTAGAAAGAATTAATGAGCAAATATCACATTATGAAGGATTATTACAGGACATGAAGAAAAAAATATCTTCAACCGATGTTTCACGTACATTATTTCGTTCCAGCAATCAATAATTAATACAGATATAGAATATAGATTTCAGTGGGTGAGGTGGCAGAGCCCGGCTATGCACACGACTGCAGATCGTGACCACGGGAGTTCGAATCTCTCCCTCACCACCATTTTTCACATCTTTTCAGGAGCATTAATTCCTAATATCGAAAGACTATCATTCAAAATCTTTTTTGAACAGAAAACCAGATTAATTCTAAATTTTTCATTTAGATCTCCAATAACAGGACAATCTCGATAGAAGTGGTTGAAATTTGACGATAAAGTGTGAATATAATTAGGAATATAGTGTATTGCAAGGCTATCAACAGATTTACTTACAGTTTCAGGCCATTTTGATAATGTTCTTAATAATTTTATCTCAGATTTTTCAAGTCTCTTTGTCATTTCAGCTTTAGGAATTTTTTTATTATATTTTCGAATAATTGCAGAAGCTCTTGCATGTGAATACATTGCGAATGGTGCTGAATCTCCCTGCAAGTTCAGAGCTTCTTCTATATTGAAAGTAAACCCTTTCTCGGCTTGTACTTTCAAGATGTTATATCTTAGGGAACCAATTCCGATTTGTTCAGCTAAATTTTCTTTTTCTTTGTCAGATAAATCTACATCTATGAGTTTTTCTTTGGCCAAATTTGTAATTTGTTCCATTATGTTATCTAAGTATACTACACGACCAGCCCGTGTGGACATTTTTCCTCCAGGTAAGTTAACGAACGAGTAAAATAATGTTTCAGGGATTTTGTAGTCTAGTTCTCTTAATGCGATTCCTAAAAGTTTACTTTGGAGTTTATGATCTTCTCCTAATATGTTCAATGCCCTATCGTATTTTTTATATTTTTCGATGTGATAGGCTATATCTCTTGTAGTGTACAAGCTTAGGCCATTTTCTCTTGTGAAGAAGAATTTTTGATTTCTGCCAGCAATATTTTCTTTTTCTAAATCTAAATAATAAGCACCTTTTTCTTCCTTGCAAAGTTGGCTTTTTTTTAGTGATTTAATAACCTCTAATACCTTGCCAGAAGCAATTAAATCAGATTCATGGTAGTAATTTCCAGCCTCGGTCCCTAGCATTTCAAGTGATAATTTCATTCCTTCCAACATTTTCTTTGCTGCATTCTTTACTTCTTCTAGGGCATCTTTGTCTCCATTTTCAATAAGTTCCATTTTATGATAAATTTCTTTTTTGATATCAGGATTATTTTTCAACTCTTCCGATGCAGTTCTATAACATTCAACCAAATCATGATCTACTTTTCCATTGAGATTACCTTCATAATTTTCTATTCCATAGGCTAACGTAGCGGCTTGTCGTCCTGTATCATTTACATAGTATTCAGTGTGTACATCATGACCATAATAATTCAGAAGACGTGCAATACTATCTCCAATGATGGGATTTCTTGCTCTACCCATGTGGAAAGGGCCGGTGGGGTTTGCCGATGTGTGTTCAATTAATATTTTTTCTTGTTGGATTTCACCTTTACCATAGTTTTTTTCATGAAGTTCAGATATGAATTTAAGACAGATAAGGTTCCAATCAATAGTTACGTTACAGTATCCTTTTTCATTTTTTGCAGAAGTTATCCATTCATTTTTTTCTAATTCCTCTCCAATTTCCTGAGCAATATCGTTAGGATTCTTTTTTAGAGTTTTAGCAGCAGGAAAACAGATAATTGCAAAATCTCCAAGAGGTGGGTTCCTATCAATAGGTAATTTTGGTAAACCTTTGCTTTCGATGATGTCTGTGACGCTTTGAATCACTTCGTTAATGGCATCTGTTGTACTTTTGCTCACAATTAGGTTGTACTGAAAGGGAGTATAAGCTTAACCAATATATCTTGGAACTGATGAAGAAACTTCAGAAGGGGCTTGTTCTCTTACAGCTTGAACTTCCTGCTCGAGTTCTTGAGCTTCTTTCAGTAATGGTTCTGGATCGAGTTCTATAGCTAAAAGTAATTCATCAATGGCTTTTATCACGCTTGCAGCGGCTCGTGCATCTGGTAAATCTTCATTAACTTCAGCTAGAAGGCCAAGAACATTCATCTTTCTTATCTTTCCTTCATTGAGCAAGGCTCCAGTAATCCCTCCAACTGTTCCATATGTAAAAGGTTTGACTTTAGCATCTTTAATCCATGTTCTAGATCCTTCTGTAGAAGTTATTCCATATATTTCATTATCTTTGTCTTTTTCTTTTGGGCCTGAATTGAATCCTTCCGCCGATATAATTTTAGTACATCCATTCTTTACAGCCCAATCCATTAGTGCATTGACTAAATCCTTAGTTATTTCAGTAGGTGGTGTAAATTCACTTACACAAACAACGACTTGGTTGCATGTACCATCATTACAAATTTGTTCACCAGAATATAGTCTCATGGGATTATGTGGTTCGCCATCTTTAACAACAGAAATAGCTGGAAAACGGGGACTGTCTATAATACCAATTTGTTCTAATTTCAAAGTATTAATTAAGAAATTAGCAACAATTGTTCCAACAAGGCCCACACTCGGGAACCCATCAATCAATACAGCACCCTTGAGATTTTGTTTACTAATCTCGTGAATTTTTATTGAACTCATAAGAGTTCATCAAGGTCTGCATCTTCTTCTAAATCAGGAAGATCAGCATCATCATCTAGGAGATCGCCTAAATCATCATCTAAGTCATCATCAGAATCACTGAAATCTTCATTTAGTGAACTACTACCATCCCCTCCACCTACTACTTTGAGTCTTGTCCAGAGTGAAAAATCAGCAATGTCACTTCTGCTTGCAAAGCGCTTAGCGTCACTTACGGTACGGAATTTACCTAGTATGGGGTCACCTTCACCAGGTTCTGCAGGTAACATAACATACCTTTCTTTGTTGACGATATCTCCGACAAGAAGTCGAACGGCTTTCAGCACATCGGGATTAGATTCAGACATTTTTACTCCAATATGCTATCTGGACTCATTTAAATAATTTTATGGTAGTCTATTTGGAAACCAAAGGAGTTAACTACTGGCCCGTTTCCACATAAATATGGATGACCGTAAATCTCGTGTATTACGAGGTGTAGCCGAATGTGTTACTGAACAAGAGTTAGATTTGTTACTAACTTCTAATGAGAATCCTAAGGCTTACATTGGATTCGAGCCGTCTGGTCTTTTGCATGCAGGTTCTTTAGTTCCAATGCTTAAGTGTCGTGATTTGGTTGAATCGGGTTTTGAAGTTATTATTCTTTTAGCAGATTGGCATGGATATATCAATGACAAGCTTGGAGGAAATTGGGGCAACTTAAGGGCTGGTGTTGATTATCAAAGGCAAATGTTTTCAGTTTTTTGTCCCGGTGTAAAATTTAGGACAGCAAGTGATTTGGTAGAGCAAGAGGGGTATTGGGAAATGGTTCTTAGAGTCTCCAAAGCAAGTAGTCTCAAAAGAATGCGTAGAGCATTGTCAATAATGGGTAGAGATGAGAAGGACGGTGATCGAGACATGTCTAAGTTCTTCTATCCTGCAATGCAGGCTACAGATATTTACGCTCTAGAAGTAGATTTAGCACTAGGTGGTATGGATCAGCGCCACGCACATATGCTTGCAAGGGATGCAGCAGATAAACTAAAACTTTCAAAACCCGTGGCATTGCATACTCCACTTTTAGGATCATTATCAGGCCCTGGACGAATGGATACAGACGCTAAGATGTCTAAATCAAATCCATCAGGCACATTATTAGTTCACGATAGTAAAAAGGTTCTAACTAAAAAATTGTCAAAGGCATATTGTCCATTAGAGAGGGAAGGCAATCCCGTTCTTGATATTTGGGAGCACTTAATTGAGCCTGCATTAGGTGTAATTGTTATTGAAAGACCTGAAAAATTCGGAGGCAATTTGGAGTTTAATTCTTATTCTGATTTAGAGGAATCATACCTTTCAGGTTCATTACATCCATTAGATTTGAAAAATGGCACTGCAGCTGCTCTTTTCCAAGTAGTGAGGCCAATGCAGGATGCATGTGAAGAAAATTCTGAGTATTATGATACCTTAGTTTCAGCCATGAATTAATTTAGGTGGTTTTTTATCTGAAATATTAGTTATTTCTCCAAAAGGGGGGATAATCGAAATCATATAATTAATCCAATTTTTCATTTCCCTTAAATCAATGTTTTTATAATGGTTAGGAAAAGTTTGTAGTAATTCTGGTAATTGTCTCATCAATCTTTGGGCAGCTCTTAAATTTCCAGTTTCGAGATGCACAGCTAGTGCATCTGCCTGTGCTAGTGTTTGCACAGTATCTTTTTGAGTCCTATTGTCTAATTCTAGCCATAAATCTTCAAAAAGTTCGTGGGCCTCATGGTAGTCTTCCCTATTGTGTTCATCTATTGCTTTCTGCCACAATTCGTCTGTATTCATTAGTGCCAGCGATGATATGCAGGGTGTCCTTCTTTAACTGCAACAAATAAACCTCGACCCGTTGCACATGTTTTTCCATCGGCTTTTAATTCAATTATTACTTCAGCTCTGTCTTCTTGCAATGCTAAAATCCTGCTTTTTAGCTTTAATTTAGGTCCAAAAGGTGTTGGTCTGTTCAGTTTTACTTCATATTGAGCAGTTACAGTGCATTGAGGTTTATCAAATCCATTTTTGTCCATAATTGCAATCGCAGCAGTCCAATTACCATGACAATCAATCAATGATCCAATAACTCCTCCATTTATCACTCCAGGGAAGGCCTGATGTTTTTCTTCACATTCAAATTCCATTTCTAAACCGTCATCAGTTCGGTATGATTTAATTTGAAATCCTTCTTTATTAGAGGGTCCACAACCAAAACAAATAGAGTTAGGTGCATATTCGTCCTGTACTGCTTTCTCCCTCATTGGTTCATTTCCTTTATTTGGCTATCAACCAAATTTACTGCATAAGTTAGCATATCTTCATCAAATGCAAATTTAGCTCCTGCAGCTTCAAACAATTCAGGCAATGTTGCATTTCCCCCTTTACTTAGTGCATATCTGTATTTTTCTACAGCTTTCTTTTGATTTTTTAGTGCATTTCCCCAAACTTGTATGGCTCCTAATTGGGCCATCCCATACTCTACATAATAAAACGGGACATGATATATGTGTAATTTGTTATGCCAGCCCGTTGCTATTACATCTTCAAATTCACTAGAATCTAAATCATCAAACATTTGGAATCGTTTCCATAGTCTTATCCATTCCTCGTCACAATTATCTGGATTCATAGCATCTTCTGGATTTGTATATGCCCAATGCTGGAATCCGTCTACTACAGCCATATAAGGCCAAAACATTATTGTTTTTTCTAAATGTTCTATTTTTGCGCGATTTGCATCGTTAGGATTGTAAAATCCTCCATGTTCTTTTGTAATATATGGTGCAGCCAGTAATTCCATTGACATAGATGCGACTTCAGCGAATTCCATGCCAACTTCTCTTTGGGAGGAATAAGGTAGTTGATCGGATTCAAATACATGGAATGCATGGCCACCTTCGTGAAGCATAGTTTGGACGTCACTGTGTGTCCCTACAGCATTCATGAAGATAAAAGGCAGTCTACGGTAATAATATTCGGTACAATAGCCCCCTGGCGCTTTTCCCTTTCTATTTGCAAGATCAAGTAACTTTTGTTTTCTCATAATGTCAAAATGGTCTCCTAAGTCACTGTCTACGGCATTGAAAATATTATGACATTTTTCTTCTAATTCATCAGCATTTTCAAAAGGTGTTAAAGGATCTCTATTGAAGGTATCAACACTCAAATCCCATGGTTTTAGAACATCTAAACCCAATAGCTCCTTCCTCTCCTTGATTAGTTTGTCAACAAAAGGTTTGACTACTTTTTCTATCCCTAAATGGAAATTTAAACAGTCGTCGGGTGTATAATCAAATCTTTTTAGGTATTCCCATCTCCATGATCTATAATTGTCATAACCTGCATTTTTTGCAATTTTGATTCTTATTTCTAGGACTTTTTGCCATATTTTATTAATTTTATCTCTATCTTTTAATCTTCTTTCAGCAGCTAATCTCCATGCTTTTTCTCTTCTTTCCCTATCTGTTTCTAAAAGAACAGGAGATAATTGAGTAATTGTAACTTCTTTGCCTTCCCATTCAACAGTTTGTGCACCAATCACAGCATCGTATTCTTTTGACAGTTTACTATCCTTTGTCATGAGAGGCAAGTTTTCTTCACAAAATTGTTCAACTTCACTTTTTATTGCACGTAAGGGGATATCAAAATTGTCAGGAATGATTCCAGATTCAAGTAATTTCTTTTTTAATTCTTGGTTTTTTGTACTGGCATTTTCACTTATATCTTCTAAAAAAGTATGAAACCTTTTCTTTGCATCTTTATCGGTAGTATCTACAGTTGTGGAAACATAAACATCAGTACCTACTTCACCAATTAATTCGCTAAAATCTGACCAATATTTCATCCATAATTCTATATTGTTTTTATTAATTTCCTGCGTAAGCAAATATTCAAAGAATGGTTCATAGTCAGCCCATTTCCAATCTTGCATTTCCTTGCTGGTCTTAGGAAGGTCTAAGGACATCATATACTATAAGCGGAGGCTATATTTTAGTTTAATTTAAGAACTTTAAATGTATTTGGACCTACACTAACTTCATCGCCTTCTTTTGTTCCTTCTAATGCTTTTGCGATAGGATTTGTTAATGGAAGTTTTCCAGTTTTGGGATCAGCTTGATCAGGATTCACTAATTGGAAAGTATGTTCGGTTTCTTTTGCAAGATTTTTAACTATTAAACTTGAGCCTATCGAAGCTCCTAGAGCTCCAGTATCTGTTTTTTCAGGTTTTTCTTCTTTTTCAGATACGGCAGTATCTATTGAGTCTAACCTAGCTTCTTTAATCTTAGCTTCTAAATCTTGATTTTCTTCTGATAAAGTGTCTGCTTCTTCCTTCATCTCTCTGGCTTCTTCTTGAGCTTTAGGAATCTCAATATTCATAGCCTTTATTTTTCTTTCAGTATCTTCTTCACTTCCAATAGTAGCGCCCTGTAAAAATTCTAGATCTTCTTTAAGTTTTTCATGTTCAGTGCGTTCGGTTTGAAGTAATCTTTCAGCCTTGTTTCTGTCGTCTACAGCAATATTAAGTTCTTCTTTAGCTGTATCGAATTGTTTCTTCAGACTCTCCATTACCTTACCTACCTGTTCTGAAGCTTTTTCGAGAGCTTTTAGTTCACTTTCCGTTTTCTTTTTACGATCTGTTTCTTCTTTTAAATCCTTGCTAATATTTTCATTTGTACCTTTTTGGTCTTGTACCTGTTCTTGTAATTCTTTGAGCGAATCAGTGAGTTCAATTATTTCACCTTCTTTTGTACGGAATTTTTCTGATTCTTGTTGTAATTCTACAATTGTTTCTCTTTCTAAGTCCAATTCACTTAGAGTCACAGAAGCTTTCTCACGGGCGCCAGCTAGGTCTTTCTTTGCCTTTTCTAGGTTTGTAGTGAGTGTTGTAAATTTGTCGTTTAGTCGTTTTTTGTTCTTTTCCATAAGTTTCACCTCTTGATCTAAGTCTTTTCTTCTTTTTGCAGCTTCTTTTCTTTCAGTATCTGCAGATTTTTCTCTTTCATTTGCCTCTAGAGTTTGCTGCTCGTACTCCATTATCTCTTTTTCTAAATTGTTCTTTTCTTCTACTGTTTTATCATAGGCAGCCTTGACAGAATCGTAGGATTCTAATGCATTTACAGTATCAGGTTTTTCAATTTTCAATTTCTTTTCTGCCTTAACTGCTCTTTCCTCGGCTTCTTCACTCATCTTTCTTAGAGAGCCTATTTCACGTGTCATTCGATCACTTAGTCTCATATCATTTTCGTGTTTGTCTCTAAGATCATCAATTTCTTTTTCTAAATTTGATTTAGCAGCCAGATCATCATTGAGTTCTTTTTCAGCCATTCTGGCTCTTTTTTCTACTTCTGATGTTGCCACTCTTGCGGTTTTTAATTTACTATCTAATGAATTGTTTAGCGTTTCAACACTCTGGTTTAAGGCAGTTAAACGATCCAATTCATTATCTAAATCTTCAATTCCCTGATAATCTATTCCTTCAGCTGTGTTTCTAACATCTTCTATTCTTCTTTCAGCATCTTTAAGTTTTTGTTCAGTATCTTCAAATTCATTTAATAATTCTTTATTTTTATCAATTTCACCGTCTTGTATTTTTTGTTGACGTTCAATAAGATCTTGTTTTTTCAATATTGCTTGCCATTCTTCATCAATGCTTCCTAGAATATATAGCGTTCCTCCTCCAGTTACCATTGAACCTAAAAGAACAACAAAGAATCCAATCCCAGGTCCCCAACTTATAGGATTTATTCTAGCACTTAGGAGATCTGCTGCACCCTCATCAGGAGATGGTACATATTCTAAGCAAGCATCCCCTCCGTAAAATGTTATGACATCTGCTATACACCCTAACACAGCTTCTTCGTTGAGCTCAGTATTAATGGTGGCTTCATCACGTATTAATGCTTCAGTCCATCCCATATAGTACATAGAGCCCGTAAGAAGTCCAAGAATTAGAACTAATATTGCAGAATATTTTAAATTTGTAAGTGATTTCCTCAAATTCTTTTGATGTAAATGCTTTACTGAATCGTGTGCCATATATGCAACACCTAAAGCTAAGATAGCAGTTACGTATGCCAGTCTAGAAATATTCTGAACTATTTTTATCTTTTCAGTACATGAATTACAATTGGAACTTGCATAATTTTCTTTTTGAGTATCTCCATCTTCATAATAAGTATAATAATTCATATGGTAACTGTATTCAAAATTTTTGATATGGATTGTGGAATTTCCAGAACCAGGTTCTAATATTTCTTGTTTTGTTCCAGATACTTCAAACCATTCTCCATATTCCCCAGTACTGTGTATCGAAATGAGTACACAGAGAAAAGTGACAATTGCTACCGCTTGTATCTGTTGTAGTTCTTCTTTCATGGGGATAGGTTTTTGTTCGACCTTCTATTTAAAGTTTA
>CAZYZI010000028.1:0-15899 GCA_964651915.1 uncultured archaeon
TTTACCATTCTATAGTTATCCTAACAGATTTTGCGAAAAAATATCCTGCACCTTCTGTAGCTTTAGCTTCTGAGGTAATATCAGCTTTCAATTCCGGAGAACGTTTGAAAGAAAGAGCAGCAGATTGTATTGGAATGTTAGGACTTGCAAATCCTGATGTGATGAAACCAGCAGTTCCTGGTTTGATAAAAGGCTTAGAGAGTAAATCATCAGAACTTAGGAAAGCATCAGCAACAGCTCTTGGTAGAATAGGAAGTAAGAATGCAATGATAGTTTATCATGCAGTTCCCAGATTAGCTAAAGCTCTAAAAAATGATGATTGGTACATACATACAGAAGTTGTCAAAGCTTTAGGATATATCGGTTCTAACAAACCTGCTTTGGTTAAACCACATTTAGCATTAATAGAGAATCGAACAAAAACAGGAGCAGATAGGAAAATTTGTAATGCTGCTAAATGGGCTCTTAGAAAGGCTGGAGGATAAATGCCAGGTCAAGGTCGACAAGGCCGTAGTGATGCGTTTCAAAGGAAAGCCCGTAGAGAAGGTTATCGTGCTAGATCTGCATATAAGTTAATGGATATACAAAAGAGAAGTAAGATTTTCAAAGAAGGTTCTATAGTTTTAGATTTGGGTGCAGCTCCAGGAGGATGGTCTCAAGTTGCTCTTGAATATATTGGCGAAGAAGGGAAATTGGTAGGTGTTGATTTACAACATATTTTACCACTTGAAGGAGCACAATTCATTCAAGGAGATCTTAGAGAAAAGGAAATTAGAGAAGAATTAGAAAGACTTGCACCTAAAGCACATGCAGTTATATCAGATATGAGTCCTAATCTATCTGGTAATTATTCAGTTGATCAGGCTCGTTCTGTTGAATTATCGTCTCTAGCACTAGAAATTGCAGCCGAAAGAAGAGCAAAATTCTTTGTTTGCAAAGTTTTTGAAGGTTCAGATTTCCAAGAATTTCGAAAATCAGTTATTGATGAGTTCGGTTCAGTTCGTACACTATCTCCTGAAGCATCTCGTAAACAATCAAGTGAGGTTTATTTGATTGCTAAAAGGAAACGTAGATGAAACTAGCAGTTTTATTTTCTGGAGGTAAAGATTCGTATCTTGCACTCCAATATGCGTCAATGGATCATGAAATTTCATGCCTTTTAACACTAGAATCCAAAAAAGAAGATAGTTGGATGTTTCATACTCCTGCTATTGAATGGACTCAACTTCAGGCTGAATCTATGAAATTTAATCATCTAACTATGGAGACATCAGGCGTTAAAGATAAGGAATTAAATGATTTGGAAACAATTATTAAATCTGCAATAGCAAAATATTCAATAGAAGGAATTGTGACTGGAGCTTTGGCATCAGTTTACCAGGCCACACGAATTCAAAAAATTTGTAATGAATTAAAATTATGGTGTTTTAATCCATTATGGCAAATGCCTCAAGAAAGACTTCTTCAAGAATTATTATCTAGTAAAATTAAATCAATTATTACAGGTGTTGCTGCTGAACCTTTTGATGCTTCATGGTTAGGTCGTTCCATTGATTCAGTATGTGTTGATGATTTAATGAAACTTGAAGAAACTCATCGAATTAATCCGGCAGGAGAAGGTGGTGAAATAGAAACTTTTGTAACAGATGCGCCTTTATTTAGCAAAAAAATAATAATTAAGGAATCACAAACACAATATTCTAATTTTTCAGGTCGTTTAGAAGTAAAAGAGGCAATATTGGAATGAAAACTCTACTCATATCCACATGTAATCATCGTCTCAGCGATAGAGAATTTGTATTTCCAATTTCAAAAATACTAGGCGAAAATGAGCATGATATTATTTATTTTGGGGATTGTAGTGATTTATCAGGTTATGAAAAAATAATTCTTTGTGGAACATCTCTACAAGATTTTTCTTATGTAGAGAAGTTACCTTTCTTTGATGATTTGTTGAAAGAGTACACAGGCCCTATGCTAGGTATTTGTTCAGGTATGCATATTTTAACTTCAATATTTGGTACAAGTGGTTTAATTGATAATGTGGAAATAGGTCTTGTTGAAGTAAAGACATTAGAATCTAATAAATTATTTGAAGGTAAATTTCAGGCTTACAATCTCCATAATTATTCAGTTCAAGATTGTGAAAAATTCAAAATATTGGCTATGGGTGAAAATAGTATTCAAGCAGTCAAACATGTTACTAGAGAAATATATGGGATTTCATTTCATCCAGAGGTTAGAAATGAGAAAATAATTTCTAATTTTCTAAAAATCTAAAGGTCTTTTGCGCCGTTTACAGCTTTGCTGGCACTAAGCTTTGTAAATCCAACAACACTTGCCACATCATCAATACTTGCCGCTTTTAAATCTTCAACAGTATGGAACCCAGAGTCATATAAATTTTCAGCCTTCATAGCACCTAATCCTTTGATTTTAGAGATTGCAGCGATGAATTCATCTTTTCCACCACCAGGACCGCTTGCTTCTTTTACATCAGGGAATTTTCCAGCCTGTATATTTCTCCATTCTTTTATGACTTCAGAAATTGTTTCTAAACTGCTAACATTTGCATTAAACCAACCATCTCTAGCATGTAATGAACGTCTAGCCAAATCTAATTCGTCTTCCATTTCTTGTGTTATTGAAAGAAGCCTATCATATTTTTCAGTTTGATCATTCATGGTTGTATCCATGGCTTGAATTCTTGGTTCATATTCAGCTTCAACTTTACTTTGTCTCTGTCTTTCAACTTCCAATTCGGTAATTTTTGTATCTCTTTCAGTTAATAATTCTTGAAGCGATGCAATCATCGTTTCTTTTGTTTCAATGTCAGCTTCTAGAAAATTAATACGATCTAAAGCTGCGTTCAAATCTTTTTCTTGCTGCTCATAAGCGTCCCAAAGTTTTTCTAATCTTTGTTGTTCTAAACTTAGGCTACTTTCAAGTTGAGCAAATTTCTCATCAGTTTCGGGATCCATATCCATTCCTCCAGTGACATTAACCGTGCTACCTGTTATATAATATCCTCTGTCGATTACATATTGTGGAGCCATTAGTAGGCAGTGGACATTTGAAAACGGATAATATAGAGGAGATAAAGTCTCTAATTAATCCAAATTTTGCATTAATTAATCCTAAAGTTGTTTGTGGCCATTTGCATCTGAAACAAGCAGCTTATCTTGCAGATAAAGCCCATGCCGGAAAATATAATCTTTCTAATGATAAATCAACTGAAGTATTACTGTATTTGACAGCTCAAAGACAAATATCTAAAGCAATAGAAATAGGAGGGATTAAAGAGGGTCAAAAATCAATAGCTTGGGTTTCTTTTGGTAGTGTTCCCGATTCTTTATCTTCCATTTTGGATTCTGACGATTCAGTTGTTTCTTGTGCAAATTTTGATTATTTCAAGGCTCATTTGGATAAAAAAGTAATTTCTAAGATGAATTCTGAAGATAAACAAAAGATAGTTATGACACGAACTGCAACGTTGCCAGTTCAACCTCGTTAGGGTAGATTATTATGATTATAAAATTTTAACTAAGTTTTTTATGTAGATTACCAAATACATTCCCATGTCTAATACTAAATTAGTTGAGAAGCTCAATGGCGGACTTGCATGGGAGTTAAGGGCTTCAGCTCTTTATTCGCACTATTCAGCATACATAAAGGGCATTCATAGAATTCATTTGAAAGCTTTTTTTGATGAAGAAGCTAGCGAATCAAATACACATGCAGACATGGTTCGAGCAGCAATAGTCAAACTTGGAGGAGAGGCAGTTACTGATAGAGATCCGACTGAAATTGTGCACACTACTGATTACAAAGTAATGTTAAAGGAATCATTAAAGACAGAACAGAAAGCGGCAGAAGGGTATGAAGTTGTTCTTTCTTTAATCAAAGACGATGAAGAAATGTACGATTCGATTGAACAGATTTATTTCCAAGAATTACGTTCAGTTGAAGAAGTAACTCAACTTCTGTAATATCAATTATCTATAATATTTTCTTTTACAGTATAGCCTAATACACATCCGATTAGTGAACCAATAATTCCATAGAATGCCCAATTCGCATTGTCATCAATAGCTATTGCAAACATATTCCCAAGTGAAACACCAGGGTTTACATCTCCAAAAGCCGTTATGGTAACTATGAAAAGAGTTGCGCCAATAGATCCAGGATCTTGTGAAGTTAAAAGGGATGCAACGAAAAATGTTGTTCCGATTAGTGCCACGATCAAAACATCAATATTGGAAGTAGCCGTTTCAGGATTAAGTTCTTTAAACATTACAAATCCGATTGTAGCTCCCACAATTTGTGCAACAATATATGCAATAGTTTCATCTTGTTTCATTTTTCCTGACATGAAAATAGGAATAGTTATTGCTGGATTTAGGTGACACCCAGATACAGGTCCAAGTATGTGGACCAAGACAAATAACGTAAGGCCAAGTGTTACAGTTCCTTCAAGTAACATATCATTTCCACTCATAGAAATGAAAGATGTTACACCAAAGAAAACTAAAAAGAAAGTTCCTAAAAATTCTGCACTGACAGGTTTCCAATTCATGTCTTTGAACATAATTCACGTTTAGAGTACCCGTTTTTAATACTACTTGTTACCTTCAAAATTGTGATACCTATAGCAAATCCCCAAATGGGTCCAGAGGAGAGAGCTGCCGTAGATAGGGTTCTTCAATCAGGTATAATTGCTCAAGGTCCCGAAGTAGCTAAATTCGAAGAAGAATTTGCTAAAATGTGTGGCGTAAAATATGCCATTGCTACGAATAATGGCACTACTTCAGGCCATTTAGCAATGCTCGCTAATGGAATTGGCCCGGGTGATGAAGTAATTACTACACCTTTCACTTTCTTTGCTACAGCTTCAGTAATTATGATGGCTGGAGCTAAACCGGTATTTGTTGATGTTGAAGATGATGGTTTTTGTTTAGATCCTCAAAAGGTTGAATCTGCAGTTACAAATAAGACGAAAGCAATTCAACCAGTTCATCTTTATGGAGAATTAGCAGACATGCCTTCATTTTTAGAAATATGTAAAAAACACAATTTAGTTTTAATTGAGGATTCGGCTCAAGCACACAATGCAGATTCATGGAATGGTAAGGCTGGAAGTTTTGGTGACGTAGGGTGGTTTAGTTTTTACCCAACTAAAAATATGACCACTTCAGAAGGTGGAATAATAACAACAAATAATAAGAAGATTGCAAATTTGTGCAAAGTTTTGAGAGCACATGGCATGACTGCTCAATATCAACATACAGAATTTGGATATAATTATCGAATGACTGATATTTCAGCAGCAATAGGTAGAGTTCAATTAGGGAAATTGAATAATTTTAATGCCCGACGCCGTGAAATTGCAAATATATACAATGATAAATTATCGAATTATGTTGATGTTCCAGAAAATCGCCGTGGGCATGTATTTCATCAATATACTATACTTTGTAATCAAAGAAATGAATTACGCGATTACCTTAATGAAAAAGGAGTAGGTTCGGGAATATATTATCCAACTTTATTATATGATTATGATCCCATGGCTGAATTTGTTTCTAGTTGCCCTAATGCTAAACGTTTGACAGAAATGGCATTAAGCTTGCCAGTACATCCTGCACTCAGCGATTCGGACGTTTCTAGAATTATTGAGTCTGTTATTTCATTTTTTGATTAATTTTTGAATATTTTTCTTATTTTCATATATTGGGTATGCATGTTATTGGCAAAACTTTATACATTTTGCCTAATTTGACCAAATGGTAATTAATTTTGGCTATAACGATTCCACGAATAGGTAAATCAGCACCCTTGTTTGATGGAGATGTTGTAAAATATGATTCTCGCAAAAAGGAAATAATTTATGATAAAATTTCATTAGTTAACATCATTGAAGACAAGCAGTGGACAGTTTTGTTTTTTTATCCTAGAGATTTTTCTAGTTTGTGTCCTACAGAAATACATTCTTTTAATCGTCGTTTCAAAGATTTTGAAAAAGCAAATGCCGTATTGATAGGTTGTTCAACAGATTCACAGAATAGTCATAAAGCTTGGATGGAAAGACCTCGTACAAAAGGAGGAATTGACAAATTATCATATCCTCTTTTGGCAGATCCTTCGTTGAGAATAGCTACTTCTTATGGAGTTCTTCAAAGAGATTTAGGTCAGGCTTTACGTGGAACTTTCATAATAAATGACGAAGGTATTTTGCTTTCAATGACCATTAATCCGGCTTGGATTGGGCGTAGTGTAGATGAGACAGTTAGGACTCTCCAAGCTTTACAATCAGGCAAAGTTTGTCCAGCAGGATGGAGGCCTGGGCGGAAGACACTTTAATTCTATTAATTTAATAGACGATAAAATTGGTTTTGTAGGGTATACTTAAAACCCCTATTCTTCTTGTATGTAAGATAGCATTATGGCACCCGAAAAAGATGGTTATAAAGCAGACCAAATACAGGTCTTAGAAGGTCTTGAAGCTGTAAGGAAAAGGCCTGCAATGTACATTGGTTCAACTGGCGAAGCAGGTCTTCACCATTTAGTCTATGAGGTCGTAGATAACTCAGTAGATGAAGCAATGAATGGACATTGTGATACGATAAATGTAATGCTTCATTCAGATGGTTCTTGTTCTGTCGAAGACAATGGGCGTGGAATTCCTATTGATGATCATCCTGTGTACAAAGTTCCAGCAGTTGAAATTGTAATGACCAAACTCCACGCAGGAGGGAAATTCGATAGTGACACATACAAAGTTTCAGGAGGTTTACATGGTGTCGGTGTTTCAGTGGTAAATGCATTATCAACTTGGGCAACAGTAGAAATTCATAGAGATGGTGGAATTTATACACAAAAATACAAATGTGGAGATCTTGCCGGTAAACTCAAAAGAATAGGCGATAGTGAGAATCATGGAACTACAGTTCGCTTTATGCCAGATTCTAGTATATTTGAAACAGTCCAATTTGATTTCTCAACTCTACGTTACCGTTTACGCGAATTAGCCTACCTAAATGCAGGAATATCTATTACCATATCTCAAGAAGGAGGTAAATCTGAAACTTTTCAATATGAAGGCGGTATTGCAGAATATGTAACTTATCTAAATGAAGGTAAAACTGCTTTAATGAATAAACCATTATTCGTATCTGGTGAAAAAGATCAAATACAAGTTGATGCTGCTTTACAATGGACTACAGCTTTTAGAGAAAATATTCATACCTTTACAAATAATATTGCAACTAGAGAGGGAGGTACGCATTTATCGGGATTAAAAACTGCTTTAACTCGAACAATTAACAATGCAGCGCGTAAAAGAAATCAATTAAAGGATAAAGATCCTGCATTAGATGGTAATGATGTCCGAGAAGGCCTTACTGTAATATTATCTGTGAAAGTTCCTGAACCGCAATTTGAAGGGCAAACAAAAACAAAACTTGGAAACTCAGAGGTAAAAGGTATAGTTGATACCATAATGACAGAATGTTTATCTGATTTTTTCGCAGAAAATCCTACGGATAGCCAGATAATAATATCGAAATGTATTCAGGCCTTTCAGGCCAGAGAAGCAGCTAAGAAAGCAAGAGATTTAACTAGACGTAAAGGAATTCTCGAAGGAGGCGGACTTCCAGGTAAGTTGGCCGATTGTCAAAGTAAGGATCCTGCTGTTTCTGAAATTTTCATCGTTGAGGGAGATTCTGCAGGAGGTACTGCTAAACAAGGCAGGGACCGAGCGACTCAAGCAATTTTACCATTAAGAGGTAAAATTTTAAATGTTGAAAAATCAAGAATTGATAAAATATTAGCCAATACAGAGGTCATGGCTCTGATTACGGCAATGGGCTGTAGCATTACTGGAGTTGAAGGAGAAGACGAAGAATTTGAAATTGAAAAAGCTAGATATCATAAATTAATAATAATGACAGATGCAGATGTTGACGGCGCCCATATTCGAACACTTCTATTGACTTTCTTTTATAGACATATGAAAGGTCTAATTGATGCAGGATATGTTTACGTAGCTCAACCACCTTTATACAAAGTTACTAAAGGTAAAAAATTGGAATATGCATATGATGATGTTCAACTGGAGAGACTTACATCCGAATTTGGTTCAGGGTATTCTATCTCTAGATACAAAGGTCTTGGTGAAATGAATGCAGGACAATTGTGGGAAACTACGATGGACCCTAATCAAAGGACTTTGCTTCAAGTTACTATAGAAGATGCAGAATTAGCAGATAGAGCTTTTGAAGATTTAATGGGCGATGACGTTCAAAAACGTCGTGAATTTATTGAAGCAAGTGCTATGGAAGCTACTTTAGATATTTAGCTTAAGTCATTCATAACTTTTTGGAATGCTTCTACAAATTTTTCAACTTCAGGAGTTGGGATTGAAAATGAAACTCTAATGAAATTATCACCAAATCTAGCGGAAACGTAATTTCCAGCTCTTACAAAAATATCATAATCATATAGCAATTTGTCCTGAATATCTTGAGGATTTGCATTATGTTTAGATATGTCTATAACCATCATACTTGCTGCAGAAGGATAAACAGGCAATTCAACACCATCTATTTTATCTACAGCATTTTTGATTAAACTTTGATTATGCCTTGCCGTATCTACTAATCCAGGTAACCATTCTGGTTTTGTTTTCAAAGCAGCTATTGAGGCCCTTTGCCCAACTACATTTATTCCTAAGTCTGAGACCATAGTTCCTCTTATTTCTTTGATAAATTCTTTAGGCCCTATTAGAGATCCTACTCTCAATCCAGCAAGGCCACAATTTTTTGAAACCGAATATGCAGTTATGGTCTTTTCAGGTAGTAAATCAGCAGCTAGTATGTGATTTGGTGCATAATCTCGATATGTGATATCATCAATTACCCAAATATCATGATCTTCTGCAACTTCACAAATTGCTCTTTTTTCATCTTTCGGATAAGTACTTCCAAGAGGATTTATTGGATCTATTAAGAATATTGATTTTGTATTTGGATTTATAGCATTTTTTATATCTTCAATTTCAAATCTATAGTTTCCATGATATATTGGAATATCGGTACATTTGGCACCACCTAATTTTGCAAATTTGTGTACAACAAAGTATGAAGGATCCGAGGTAATCATTTCAGTTCCTTTTGGTTGAATATGTCTCATTAAGCAATAAAGAGCTTCAGTACCTCCATTTGTTATGTGCAAATCTTGATTAGGCAAATTCAAATCATCAAGAATTAATTGTCTTAATTCAGGTAAACCCGATGCTAAAGGATATTTGGTATATTCGCGTTCATCAGAAGATTTCGTTATTGCTTCTTGTATTGCAGTGTGTGTGGGTAAGTGGTTAGTATTTTGGGACATCCAGATTACATTTTTGTTGGAATGTGCATAATCAAAATCATTACTCATACTTTATTATCCAGACTAAAGGTATTAAGTTTGGGTTCATTTACAACAAAATAGGTCATTATGTCAGACAAAATATTTTCACGTCTAATTTCTAATCAATTATTTCCAAAATTGACTTGGTTAAGATTTATAGGGTTTGAATTTTGGATGGTTGGCTTCACCCCTTTTTTCATAGCATATGTGATTTCGTCAGAAAAATTATATGATTTTAATTTATTTTATGGTTTTTTAATAATTGCACTTCTTACGTCATCAACTTTCGTATTAAATCATATTTGTGATTTAGAATTAGATCGTAAGAATCCTCGAAAGGAATTTAGTTTGTTAGTTAGAGGAACAATTAGTATTCAACAGTCATGGGTATTATTCTGGGTTTTACAATTAGCATGTATAGCTTTTTCATTTCGTTTTAATAATGATTTTTTAATTTGTATATTAGGTTTGATAATTATATCATTTGTATACAATATCAAACCTTTTAAATTTAAAACACGCCCTGGTTTAGATTTGGTTAGTAATGGAGTAAGTTTAGGTTTTCTTATTCCTTTATCAGCGTGGTCGATTAATCAACCTATTGCAGACTTTCCTAAATTGTACTTTTTTTCAATAATATGTTACTTGTTAGCTCTTTATTGCCCTACAATGGCAGTAGATGTTGAATTTGATAGAAAATTTGGTATTGAAACCTTTGCTACAAAAATTAGTGCTGTAAAAACTATGCAATTATCTTGGATGTTTACAATACTTGGAGTCGTAGCATTAATTTATTCAGGATATTATGAAATTTTTCCTTGGAATCAAAAGTTATTATTTTGGACAGGGTGGCTCCTTATTTTAGAAATAGTTATTCATTATATTTATTTACCAATTTATTCACGACCAAGTTATCATACTGTAGCTAAAGGTTCCATTATACTTGCAACTTTTGAAACCGTAGCAACATTATTATTTTTGGTGATATTTTTAGATTTGTTACCTATTGATTAACAAATCCCATAACTGATCTACAATTTGTACATGATACGGCGATAACTCTGCCTGCAGATCGTTGATTTCCCTCTCCTCCTGCAGTAAAATCTACGACTTGAAATCGGTATGTATTTCCTTCCACACCAATTTCTTTAGTACATTTAGGACATTTTGCAGGTGCATCAGGGTCGTCGTTTTTAGAACTAAACATATAATCCAAATATCATTGTTGTTTAATAAGTTAACTCTTTTACCTCCAAGTTATTTACAATCGTATGCCAGATCTAATGTTGATAGGAACGGCCCATGTCATTGATTTATCATTACCCCTTGAAAGATATATAAAAAATTTCAATCCAGACATGATTGCCCTTGAATTAGATAAACATAGGTGGTATGCTCTTAAAACAGAATCACGGAGAACAGAGGGGCCCTTTTATTTGCGACTTTTGGCTCGTCTTCAAAAATATTTGGGGGATTCTTTTGGTAGTTCTCCAGGTGCAGAAATGATGGTTGCAACAAATATTGCAAATTCATTAGGGGCAAAATTAGCATTTATTGATAAACCAATATTACATACTATACAAGGAGCCTGGAAAAATATGCCTTGGAATGAATTTTCAGGTATAATAAAAGATAGTATGGTTTCTTTTGTGGGAGGTGGCGACGTTAATATTGAAGATAGTATGAAAACAGGAGATTTTTCTGATGAGTTAGAACAATTTGCTTTACAATACCCTTCATTGAAAAGAGAATTAATAGATAACAGAGATGTTTACATGTCAACGAATATCGTTAAACTTTTCCGCTCTCAAAGATGTGAAAGAATGGTGGCAGTGGTTGGCGAGGGTCATGTAAGTGGTATGGTTGAAAAATTATCAAGTTTAAATCCAGAAGTAGTAAGGCTAAGTGATTTACTACAAAATAGTGAAAACAGTGTTTCCTTTTCTATTGAAATCTAAAATTCGTAAACTACTGCAAAACGATAATTCCAATTTGCCTGAACAGGAGTTCCGCTATTTGTGAATGCTATAGTAATTTGATAATCTCCTAAATTCAGTGCATCATCGTCATTATAAAATTCAATATTCCAATTTGCACCTTCACCACCACAGGCTACATTACCTCCATTTTGTCCAATTTCATTTCCTTCAGAATCTTGGACGGTTATTGTATAGTCAATTTGTCCGCCAATACCAACACAATTTATTTCTGTGAATTCAACTTCAACAATTGATACAAAGATTTCTATATCCATATTGTAATTTTCTCCGTTGTCTTGCGCAACTAAGGTACCATCTGAACCTTCATCAGTATAATCCTCAGGAACAACTTGTAAAATTTTAGTTATTTCTCCAGTTTTATCGTTTTCATCCACTACAATAAGTGTAACATTGTAGTATCCTCCTGCAGACCATGAATAATCGGTACTTGATTCGTTTGTAGTTCTTTCGACACCATCACCAAAATTCCATTTGTATTCTTTTATTTCTCCATCAGGTGCAGTAGTTTCACTTCCATCTAATGTAATGTTTGAATTAGTTCTCACTTTTTCTACACTATTTCCACTATCATCTTCAAAAATAAATTGGGCGCTTGGACCTAATGATTTTATTTCGATACTTTTGGACGATGTTCCTTCTTGTCCATTTCCATCTTCTACAGTTAATGTAACTGTATATCTTCCAGCTTCACCCCAACTGTGTTGAGGAGATTTAAGTGATGAAGTTTGATTATCTCCAAAATCCCATAAATAATCTAGGGCGTCACCTTCAGGATCATAGGAGTCATCACCAGAGAATTGTATTGCTTCTTCTGTAAATACAGAATTTTTGTCTGAGCTAATAATAGCTACAGGCGGTAAATTGGTAACTGAAAATGAGTGCGTTACTGCGTTTGTTTCACCGTCAGGATCTTCAACCGTCAAAGTAACACTATAATCACCCTCATCTAAATCTAAATTGAATTTGCTATTTTTTGAAGCTGTGTATGTAGGTCCACCAGCTTCTCCTAATTCCCAAGTGTAAGATAAAATATCATTATCTGGATCGCTACTTGCCATGCCATCAAATATAACTTCTTTGCCTTCAGAATAGGAACCTCCATTGCTTGGTGTAACTATTTTTGCTACAGGAGGTCTATTTCCAGGCTCAACATTGATTACAACAATATCTTGGCTTGTCAAACCATCAGGATCTCTTACTAAAAGAGTTAGAATCAAGTCATTTCCAGGAGTATCGATAGTAATAAAGTCAGACATTTTTGTGCTTAAATCAATAGGACTTCCTAATCCAGATAAAGTCCACATGTAATCTAATTCATCACCGTCAGGATCAGATGATGCTGAGCCATCAATTTGGAATGGTTTTCCAGCCTCAGCAACATAAGCCTGTCTTGGCATTAGAATCAAGGCCTCAGGTGCGCGATTGTTATCTTTTTCACTGCCTGTTTCTAAACATCCACTAAAACATATAGTCATAAATGCGAACGCTATTGCTAAAGCTTGCAATTTCTGCATTAAGCTTATCAGATTACCCGAGTATAAAGAATATGCGTTTGTTAATTAAGCAATTAAATTTGTTCTGATAGGACGTTTCGCACCACACGCTTCACAATGTAAATTCAGTGTTCGTCCAACTCTCAAAAAGGCCGTATCGGGTCTATTACATTCTTGACAAACTATGAAAGTTTCAATGTATGATTTTATTCTTTCATTTATTTTCTTTTCAGGCACTCTACCTTGTAATACTAATCTTCGTTTATCTACGGAGCCTGCAGTCCCCAGTTCTTGAAGAAGGAATTTATACAAGTGATTTTCTTCTCTTCTTAATGCATCAACTATTTCTGAAAAATTTCTAATTATAGTTTTTTTACTTCCTTCATGGAGTATTTCTGGTTTCGGAGGGCTAAAACGTTCAGCATTTTGCATAACGTCTTCCAAACCTTCTCGCGCTCGTTCTAACAATTTTTCGTAGTCTAAATCCACAATTACCCAAAAAGTCCCTTTGTAAAGGCTTTCGTTTTATGCTTTCTTAAGAAAACCAAAAATAAGCCCAAGGGAAAATCCAAAATGTTGGATGAACAAAACTAATGGCGCATATAATCCTTGTTTTAATTTTTTAGTTTGGTAGCCAACTAATAATCCAGCCAATCCTAAAATTCCAAAATAGGACCCTAATAGAAAGTGAGGGATGTTTATGCTTATTTCGTTATTCAGAATAGGTATTTTATTCCAAGCAATGTAATAAAGTGAGATTAGAAATATGAAGGCAAAAACAAAAACAAAATAGCGTGGATCGAAACTATTAGGGTGCATTTTTGTAACTTGAGCTCTTGTTTTTCCATAATTGAACATTTGCTTCAAGAAAGCAGTAGGTCTTGGTCTTCTATGATGCCAAACTACAACATCAGGCGCGTAGAGAATTTTGTATCCTGCATTTAGTACACGAATATCAAATTCAGCATCTTCACCAGGCCATAATGTTTCATGGAATTTTATTTCATTAACAACATCTTTTTTTATTATATAATTACAGGTAGGGTTATGTGCAATCTCTTTTGCCTTTGAATGACCAATAGTATATCTGAATGAAAATAAGAATTTAGAACCAAAAATTCTACCAACTGCTTTAGCAAATGGCATTTCTTCTTTAGGTGTGTAATTTGGTCCTCCAACTCCCACATAGTTTTCATTTTCTATTAAATGCCTTATACCATTCTTAATCCAATCATTTCTAAGTATAGTGTCATCGTCAGTAAATGCAATTAATGAACCTTTAGCTTTTTCAGAACCGATATTTCTTTTTTGTCCTGCAGCAACTGGCACGTATTTTACAATCGTATTTACACCAGCTTCTTTTGCAATCGTTGAATGTTTTTTCATTAAATCAGTTGGTTCATCTCCAATAAGTATAAGTTCAAATTTTTCTTTCGGGTAATCTAATTCTATGACACTTTTTACTAAGCCTCTTATAAATTTGATTTTCCCTGTTGTTGGGATGACAATTGATACGAATGGTTCACTTTCCAATTTGTTGTCACCTATTTCTTAATCTGCCTTAGTATATGCATATAAAATATTACTCAATTCTTCTTTAAGCTCAATAAATTGTTCTTCATTTCGCGTAATGATAACTATCTTTCCCGAAAGATAAATATTAATTTTACATCCTTTCTCAGTAGACAATAAAGAACCGGTGTATGCTTTAGTTTTAAATTTAAGTTTTTCTAATACACTTTTTAAATTATCCAAATCGAGTTTCATTTTTCCCTTAGGCATAAGGACATATGATTTACAATTTTTACATGGCTTTACAACGTCGAACACAAGTTATCTCAGCTTATTCCCAATATATAACTTCTATTCTTATTGTGTAATCTGCATTTCCTCTTTCATGATCTACTACAATAAACCAATCACCTAATTCATGCCTTTCATCAAACCAGGTTCGATGTGTACTGTTATAGTAATCCATCTCGATAGCATTAATCTGTTCATTATTACTTGTGTCGTGCGTGTAGTTTTTGGCTACACATTCGTTACATTCTTCATCTTGATTATTCCCTTCATCCTGATCGGGATTTCTATCTTGAGTATGGTTGTACAAATATACATCTAAGTCATCATCATGTAATGAACTTGTTTCATATTCTAGAGTTGCTCTAATAAATCGAGCAGGAAGCCCATATAATTGGACCAGATGTTCTTGTTGACCTGAATCAATAGTTCTTGAAGTACTATAATCATAATTTATTTTTAATTCAACATCATCTGAATAACTAGCTTCATCAGATTCTCCCATTTCATTTGTAATTCTAACTTTAATTGTATAAAGTCCAGAATCAAATTTCTGTGTTATTTCCGGTCCTGAAGTTTCTTCATCAACAATAAATCCATCTGCGGAATCATAAGAAAAATCCCATTCATATTTAGTAATTTGGCTTTCAGAGATTGAATCAGAAGCTGAAAAAGTATAGCTAATTTGTTCATCACCATTCATAGTTGATTCTGGATCATCATTTGTGGTAATTATAGCTCTTATTTCACTCGATGGTTTTTCTATTTTTATTTTTGTAGTAATAGTTCCAGTCTTGTCTCCGTCGCTAACAGTTAGTGTAACAGTATAGGTTCTTTCATCGGCATAAGAATGTATGATTCGACCATTATTACTCATATCTCCAATTTTATTATCATTATATCCGTCTGCACTATCAAAATCCCAATAATATTCTAAATAATCATTTTCAGGATCACTGCTTCCTTTACCTGTAAAAATTATGTCCGTATCAGGCTCAAACGGTGCATTTCCTTCAATTTTGATAACTGCAGTCGGAGCTTTATTTTCTTCATTATCTTCTAAAAAATCTAGACATCCTGAAAAAATCAAAAGTCCAGTAATTACTACCGACAGGTATCTCATATAGTCCAAATTCTGTATGCTCTTATAAATTCTTTTACCATGATTTGGTGCAGGCGCCGGGATTTGAACCCA
>CAZYZI010000029.1:0-15269 GCA_964651915.1 uncultured archaeon
TGAAAGCATTTGAACAAGATACCAGCATTTGTAAAGTCTGTAACAAAGAATTCGAACCTGAAATGGGAACAAAAGAATTTGAATTCGAAATATGTGGTGAAACTGAAGATTGTAAGAATGAACTTTGGAAATTAGGATAAATTTAACGACTTAAATCCTTCTTAAGACGGTCATAACGTTCTTTAGAAAGATATCCTTCATTGTACAATCTATCTAATTTTTGTATTTCATCTTCACTTAAATCAACTTTTACTTGTTCATTATCGAATGGTATCTCCTGATTAGGAGTTTCATTTCTTAAGTCACGAAACAATTCAAGTATCATTGACGTTAGTTCATCTCCATCTAAGTTCCCATCTTTGTCTGAATCATACTTGTCAAATAAAGCACTTGAATCAAAGTCTTTCTTTTCTTCTTCATCAAGGTCTTCCATTATTGTTCTGAATAAACCTTGAGACTCTTCCTTGGAAAGTTTGCCATCTCCATCCTCATCAAATTCTTCAAGTATTTCTTTCGTGGATAGAAAAATAAATGCATTATTGATGCCTGTACTCACACGCTCTCGGAAAAACATCAAAGGTACAAATATGATAAGAGGCAATAATTCGATAACTTCAGGGATAAAAATATTTTCAAAGAAGAGACCATTGTCAATAAGGAATTTAATAAATTCGAGTCTCCGAATATATCCTTCTTCTGGCCTGAATATAAAAAATAAAATAACTGCAATGACAAATAACTCGTTATCAATTCGTTTGTCAGGATCGAAACTCCTGTTTTCCTCCTCTTCAGCCATAAACAAAAGTTAGAAGGTTGGCTATAAGATTATGGAAACAAAGGCTTCGCTAATCAAATAAAAATAACACAGCTATTCACAACAGAAAGGCAGGGGAGCTGTGCCTACCCCTACCTAACGTTATATTGCTTAACTACTTAACTTCCAAGTAGTTTAGCAGTGCCGATTATATCGCCACTAGCGTCGAATTGGATATCCAATTTCCAGCCACTTTCTGCAGGTCCGTTTGCAGAGTTGCCCATACCGTAAACCGTGAATTGGTCTCCAGCTGACAATTTGCCGTCGCGATCATTATCTGCGAAATGAACTGGGTAATCTGACCCATCATCATCGCTGACATTAGCTGATCTGCGCTCGAGTTGTGCGTCGTCACCTTGGTAATTTACCTCGATTCCGTGCTCCTCTCCGCCGACGATCTGCATAGCGACTTCTCCGAATCCATTACCACCAACATGTGTTGATCCTGCTGAATCCTTTAAGAAGTAGCTAAATCCTGCTAAATCTTCTTGCTTGCTGACCTTAACAACTTTTACGTGCCAAGATCCACCACTATTTTTCTCTGTGAAAAATGTTGCTATAGGTGCTGATTCCCCTTGCTCTAAGAAACTGGCTGCCCAAACGTACAGCACAGCTGCCAAGACCACAGTAATTGCGACCATTAAAATGACCGCGATAACCGGAGATACACCATCTTCGTTCTTTACTATTCTGTGTTCCATGGTTGCGTCCTCTTTTTTTTGGCAGAGATATCTGGATAGATAAACTGCCGGACCATTACATTCTACTGACAGTATATAAAAACTAATGTTGTTTTGGGTACAATAAGAAGTTACAAGCTCAGTACGTTCTTGCAAGATAAACTTTGTTATGTGTTAATTGACCTGTTATGACGCAGGATTTAGTTTTGGAATAAGTGCTTGTTGAATTACCAAGGAAAGTTAAGCCTGTACTTTTCTCTATTATTTCAGCCTCTGCATCATTACCTTCGAAAGCCATCTCATAAACATATCCTGATTGAATTGGTTCATCAAAGGCTAACTTATCGCCATCTCTTGAAAAACTAGGTAAATTCTTGATGTGGGAATTAAAATGATTGGTGCTTCCCTCGTCCATTTCTCTACCAATTGCATCTAGCTCCTCGCGAACTGTGGCTGCAAGATTTTCCAAAGAATGGCTGTTCTTGCCTCCTGTTCTTCTAGCACACATCACTGAATTATTTGCTAAATCTCGAGGGCCAATCTCTATTCTTAATGGAACTCCTTTAATCTCCCAGTCATAATATTTCTGACCTGGCCTTATATCTCTAGAATCTATTCTGGCTCTGATTCCTGACTCTTTTAATTGAGATACTATTTTTTCAGCTTCTATAATTATATCTTTTGAAGCTTGTTTGGACATTATTGGAATAACGATAACTTGTATTGGTGCAACACTAGGTGGCATTATCAGTCCCTGATCGTCACCATGAGTTGCAACTATTGCACCTAATAATCTTTCAGACATCCCGTATGTTGTTTGATGCACGAATTGTTGATTTCCGGATTCATCTTCATAAGTAACATCGAAAGCACGCGCCCATTGGTCTCTGTAATGATGGCAAGATGCTACTTGCAAAGTTCGACCATCTGGCATTATCACATCTATTGCGATAGTATACCATGCCCCTGGGAAAGTATCCCACACTGGGCGCTTGGTAACTAATACAGGTAATTTTAATTCAGACATTAAATTTTGAACAATGCTCAAATCTTCTTCAATTTGTCTTGTTGCATCGGCCTCATCTATATGTGCTGTATGAGCCTCAAAGAAATGTATCTCTCTTACTCTGATGAATGATCTAGTTTGTTTTGTTTCATATCTAAATGTATTTACAATTTGATAGGTTTTAAGTGGTAAATCTGCATGTGAACGAATCCATAATGGAAACATTGTATACATTGCTGTTTCACTTGTTGGCCTGAGAAACATTGGCTTATCTAATTCAGCTTCCCCTGCATGTCTTATCCAATAAACTTCTTTGGCAAAACCACCGACTTCATCATCCATTCTAAGTTCAGAAGGATCTACTCCCTTTTCTCTAGCTGTTTTTAACAAAGAAACCAAACGGTTTTCTTTGTCCAATAAATCCTCAGGAATTAGTAAAGGAAAATTAACTTCGTCATGATTTGTTCTTTCCATTTCACTATGTGTTAAATCATCTATCAAACGCATAGTTTTCCAACCATAAGGCCTCCAAACATCCATCCCTTTTATTGGATATCTTTTGTCAACTAATTCTGCAGCTTCAACAATGAATGGATACCATTCCTTAAAGTCTACTTTAGAGGGAATCCCGCGTTTGGCTGCGGCTGGAGGATTACTCATGCTTGTTCGCGTTTATCTATGCCGTAATTAACGCTTACTCTTCTTTCTTCTTATCTGTTTTAGGCTTAGTTTCAATAGTTCTTCTATCTTGATAAGTCTCCCAAACTTTTCCTGCTAAAACAGGACCGCCAAGAACAAATATCATAGAAAACCAAAGCATTGTACGGCATTCGGGTGGTGCAGCATAATAATTATCTGGTTGTGTTACTCTTAATTTAATTAGACCGAACCAAGGTAATTCACCTTTAGCCATGCCTACTATCCAATCTGGATCAACTGGTTGTACTTGAGCTCCAGTTATGTCATAATGTGTTAATTGGTCTGGATGTGGGTTCCCAGTAGAATCTCCCTTGGTAATATAACCTGAATTTTGTAAATTTTGAATACTTGCTCCTCCGCCTAAACCTATCTCAGCTAATTCTATTTTTCCATAAAAATAAGTATCTATTTCTGGTATGTAATATGTTCCATTATCTTTGTCTACTACTTCCACCCAGGCCATAGCCCTATGAATTACAGGAGTTACTGGTTGACCTTCGTAAGTTTCAATCCCGTTTTTGTAATATACGATAACATCTCCGTAATCTCCATACTTTTTATAATCTGTTTTTTTGCCTTCAAGATAGGTCACTATGTCTTTTTTTTCAGATTCTTTGACGATTACTAAATCACCTGTATCGATTATTCCGATATGCGAATATCTTGGTTCTGAATATAATGGATTATCATCATGTTCCATAGATCCTGATTCAATAACAACCATTGGAGGCCAATTACCGCTATAAACAAAAGTCAAAAGAAAAACAACGATGACACTGCCAATTGCGATACCTACATCTTTTACAGTTTCAGGCAGTACTAGTCCTTCTGATTCAGACATCTCGGTAATTTCCTAAAATTTACGAGGTCTCTTTACTCTTTTAACTTTACGAACTTTCCTATTGCTGTGACTAGAACGTGATTGGCCAAAATCAGTTCCTAAATCATCACCTGCTGTTCTAACGCCGGGGTTTGAATCTTCAGCGTCGGCGGATGACGGGGCGTCGGATGTTGGTGAATTAAAATCACCAAGTAAATCATCCAAAGGATCTCCTGCGTTCGTATTAGAAGTAGAAACTGGTTGTGATACTGGGACTTGTTCAGGAGGGGCTTGACTCTCAGCTTTTTTCATTTCACCACCACAAGAAGGACATTTTCCCCATTTTTCTTGAAAATCTTTACCACAGGATTGACAAACATAAGCTGATGAATTACTTGATGGTGCTGAAGGGGCTGCAATACTATCTGAACCTCCTCCTACTTCCTCTTTTTTAGCGTATGGATTGAAATCACTATCTCCTAATAAATCTCCTAAATCTTCTTTAGGTCTTTCTTCTCGAGATGTTTGCTGATTAGCTAATTCGGGATTAGTATCCCCTCCCCCTAATTTCCGACGCTGTTCTGCATAAAACGCATCTCTTTCAGCAAATAATTCTTTTGTATCATCTGAATAATCAAATTTCTTCTTTTCTTCCTTCTTCCTGAAGAGTCCCATACTATTACTCAGAACCCCATGATAAATAAAGAATTGGGTTTAGAAAAGTGAACAATTGCCTGTAACTGTATCGATTGTTGATTCAGAAGCTGGACCTATTCCTAAACATGTAACTGTACTAGGAGGGACTTCAGTTAATCCAGCGTCTGTAATCAAACTAGAAGTCAAACCAACATCTCTAGCATGTTGTTGGAGCTTGCGAAGTTCTGATTCTCCTGATACTTTCACTACTACTTTTTTCTGACCATCTCCGAACCATTTGCTAAAATTAGAAGAATCCGATTTTTTAGATTTAAGTGCGCAATTTACTGCTGCATGAGAAACCTGAGCTGCCATTTTACCTTTTGAAAGACCTAAATCAGTCCGAACAACGATTACTAGTTTGTATTCCAAAAACTAATCCTCTGTATCACTATCGCCACCTGGATCGGTTGATTCTTCTTGAACAACATCTGCAGATAATCCACCACCTTCTTCCGAATGATTAAGCATCTGATCTAATTCAGCCATTCGAGAATCAATATCAGATAAATCTGCAAGAAGGGTTTTTTCTCTTTTTTCATAATATTTTTTCATCATTGAACTGCCAGTACGTTTTCGAGATTCGGCTTCCTTAAGCTTATCTTTGACATTAGTCCTATCATGTTTCAAACCCTGAAGCTCTAATAATTCTGCAGGTATATATTTTCCAGCTACGGCTAATTCCGATTCAATTCGGATTCCTGGCGGAGCTCTTGCCAAAGAAGGATGGATGTTTGCCATCCATGGATAAGCGCCTCTGTACCATCCGGCAATGAAAAAAATAAAAGTGGCTGAAAGTAAAGATGTTGTTACAAAAAAAGTCTGGAAATATCCTTTACCTCCATCTGAAATTCCTTCCCAATCTGGTGCATTACCAAGTGAAGGATTACCTAGTACAAAACCAATCAAAATGACTACGCAAATTGACATTGCCATTCCTAAAGTAACTCTATAGAGCACATCAAATTCTTCATCCAACTCTCCTTTTCGAGGAAACATTGCCTGAATTAAGGTATAACCTGGAAGGAATAAAACTAGCAAAAGGCCTGCAATTACTCTGAGATAATTAATGTCTTCCATTAGTACTCCAGATTAACCCCGTTAAAAACGTCTACCGTTGCCAAAACCATTCCGATATCCATGTGGTTCAGAGCCATTTCTTCTAAATGGTGATTGCTGTTTTACAACTTCCCAGCGAGATTTACACTCACATATTAAACCCGATAAATCGCCTTTTCCTAACCTATGTTTTTTCAGGCCTTCTAAAATTTTCTTATTGCATTGATGACAATTATGCGCACCTCGACGAGTTCCTCCGCCTGTTGGATCTGAATAAACTCGAACTGGTAAGTCTTTACAACGTTCTAAAACTTCCACAACTGACCATAACCAAGGGGCGGTCCATTCATTTCTCATCCACAACTTTTCGACTACTGTGTTTTTTTGAACATTAACGGGATTAATTGAAATCTTATCTACGTGAGGTGCTGCATCAATTGCCGATTGAACGGCATCTTCTATCGCATCTTTTTCATTAAGATATGGTGGTTTTAGAAGAATATATGCTTTGACTTTAGCCCCATTGTCTCTTGCACTCTTACAAACTTTGACGAAATGAGGCCATCGTAATCGTTTATTGACACACTTGTCTAAAACTATTGAGCTTGAAGATTCTAAACCAATTGCTATTTCTAATTTAGGAGCATTTGTATAACTGAAATTTTTTGGATTTACAAATTCTGGAAGTGATTCAATGAGAACTTTTTCGACACCCATCTCTTTCATATCGGACATTACTACATCTGCAAAATCAAGAGGGACTTCTGTAGGGTCGATAAATGAACCTGATGTGTATATCTTAGCATAACGTTTACCTTCCAAAGAAAGCCGTATCTTTTTCCATTGTTCACGAAGCATTTCATCACTAACACCTCCTGGAACTGTATCGTTGAAATATCCGCACATAGAGCAGCCTTCCTTGATTGACCAATAACAACCTCTTGTCCTAAGAATGGCTACTCCTGCCTCTACAATTTCACCGTCTAAAAGTTCTTCTTCAGTCCATTTTGCTACTGGCTGATCTAATGAGTGGTCCTTAGGAATTGATTTTGATTCATTAACAAAATCCGTTAGTGGAACAAACGCTTCAGGCATGGTGGCGTACCTCCACTGCAATTCCTCTTTTCATAGAAACCATCTCTTCAGGGTTCATTTTAGCAATTCCTACTGCCGTTATTTCGCCATTTTGCTCTATAACTACTTGATCACCAATTAACCATTCGCCTTCATGGCCATTTACGCCGACTGCAAATAAATCTCCAACTAACTTGAAATTTTCTGCCTTGACTATTCCGCCACCGTTAGAAGCGTATGCTTTCCCTCCATTTAATGTCAAACCAAAACCGCCGACTACTGGTGAAATTGCAGCTAAGTCTCCACATCTTAGTTTGTAAGGCATTCTTCCACTTATTTCAGAATTTATCAAAAAATCAGAATTTGGATATTGAAAATTTGCAAGGCCTATTGCCTCACCCTGTGCTCTTTGTTTGGAATTCACAGTTTCACTTCCATTCAAACTCATTCTAGCCACATTTTGTAGAACTTCCAATCCTTCAAAAGAAGAAGGTCTTTCAACTTTAGTATCTATTGTCTCCAAACCCCTTTCCTTGAGTAAAGTAGTCATTATTTCAGATGATGAACCTGCATGAACAATAGCTTTGGAATAATGTTTTTCCGGTTTTATTCTTGATAATTGCGTTCTTAACATTTCTACTTCTGTTGGACTCCAGACTCCTGTTACTGCAATATCATAGTGAGCTGCAGGATAACAAAATTCTAATTCGCGAGGAACAAGCCCCAAAGGTGAAGTTACAGAAATTATATGCAACGAAAGATAATTGTCTACTTCTCTTATTGCATTGAAGAATCTTTTATGGCTGCTACTTTTGAAATAGGGTTTTCGAGCAGAACAAGGGAGGATTAACAGAACCATCTTTTCAACAGGTGGTGTAAATCTGGACAATCTTTCCTGAAAATCAATAACTGAAGGGTTTTGTAAACTTAGGTTATTGGCCCTTATCGGTGTGTGAACTTTCGCTCCTTTTTCCATCAGTACTTTGGCTGAATGATGTAAAATTTGAGAAACGCGAGGATTATGCAAACTTGTTCTTTCAATAAATTCACGTAATGTACCATTCGAAATTGAATTACGTATTTTTGAAACCCAATGTTTGAGCTCTTCCCTATTAATTGACACTAAATCATCACTTGACGGCGAACGTATCCATGAACCATCTTCTAAGAGCCACCCTGTTGAACTTCTTAATTCAACATTCAAATCGTCAAAAATATCTACTCCCAAATAAGCTAAAATTGGCATTTCACAGGGTTCTACTGCTGGGGCGTAAAGTAATCTTGAATAACCTGCTTCTTCCCTAAATTTAGAAGCTATTTCAACTATTTTCTCAGGCTTAATTGATGATGCATTGTCTAAAACTGCTAAATCTTTAGACAAATGAAGATATGGTTCTTTAGTAGAATCTAAACCTAATGGTTTTGATGGTAAATCGAATGATTTACCAATATTTATGGAACCTCCGGATTCTAAATCTGGGGCTTCTGTTAAGTCTTCATGACTAAATGCAATATGAGGTGTTTGCAAATTATCTTCTAACTTTAGAAGTCTGCCTAAGCCCTCGTGGCCTATCGGTTCCATTATACATTGCCAAATTGGCGCCTATATATTGGATTCTTTCTTATGCTTTAGGTTCTTTTAATTCTTTAGGAGGCTCGGTAGCAGTCATCTGATCCTTAATTCCTTCATCTACAACTTGCTGAAGTGCTTCATCGGCTTCTTCTTTAATTGCATCCAATTCAGCCTGCATTTCGTCGGCTGTAGGAATTGTTCCAAGAATATCTTCAGATTTACCAAGTGCCTTCTCTATATCCTTAAGATCAGATAATTGTCTGTCTGGAGCCTTGCGGGCATAACCAACATAATCTGCTGCACCTTCGAATAATTTTGTCATTTCGAATGGAAGTACAAACTTTGTAGAAGCTCCGGCACCAATTTCTTTTAAAGATTCTAAACTCAAAACTGTTAATGCCTTGGAGTCTAGAGTAGATGCACCCATTGCGGTAATTTTCAAACCTTGTGCTTCTCCTTGCTTCTCTAAAATAGTCTGTGAACGCTGACCTTGAGCTTCCAACACCTTAGATTGTCTTACACCTTCTGCTTCCAAAATGCGTGATTGTTTGTCACCTTCTGCAGTTAAAATTCGGGATTGTTTTTCACCTTCTGCTGATAGAATTGCAGATCTCTTTTCACCGTCTGCTTTCAAAATAGCTGCACGTCTTTCACGTTCTGCTGAAGTCTGTTCCTCCATTGCTGCTTTAACATTTGGTGAAGGGTCAACTTCTCTAATTTCAACATTATCAACTTTGACACCCCACGGGTCCGTTTCAATATCCAACTTTTCTCTTAAAATTGCATTAATCTTGTCTCTACTTGAGAAAATTTCATCCAATTCCATGTCACCTACAACACCTCTAAGTGTTGTTTGAGCCATATTCACTATTGCAGCTCTGTAATTTGCTACTGCCAATACTGCTTTCTTAGCATCAGCAACTCTGTAGTAGACAACTGCATCAACCATAGTTGGTGAGTTATCTTTAGTAATAACTTCCTGACGTGGAACGTCAAGAACTTGAATACGAAGGTCTACTTTGAAAACCTGTGTAATAAGTGGAACCACAAAGTTCCATCCTGGATTGAGCATTGTATGAAACTTACCCAATCTTAGCGCTACGCCTGATTCGTACTGCTCAATTTGTACAATAGTCGTCATCAAAATGACGACAATGATTGCACCAAGTATGAGCAATAACATTAGCCACTCTACCATTTTTTTTTCTCCTTTTTATTATTCTGGTACCACTGTAAGAGTGATCCCTTCCGCATGTGTAACTTTTACTTTGGTTCCTGCTGCTATATCTGATTCTGCAGTAGCTCTAAATTCTTCCCGGCCAACTTTTGCTTTTCCAAACATTTCGTTAGCAACTACATCTTTAGTAACGACGCCAGAACTACCAATCATTGATTCGATACTCATCTCACTAGGTGTGTCTGGAGGGGCTAAAGATTGATACATCCGCATTGTTCCATATAATGAACCAAGACCAACTACCAAACCAATGATGAGTAACGCAAATGGAGATAATCCAAATACGTCATCGAAAGACATCAGGATACCTAGTACTATGAAAACAGTACCTGGGACTGCAATCAAAAACCCAGGTTGAAAAACTTCTATTATGAATAAAAGAATACCTATGATTATGAATGCTAAAGCCATTTCACTGCTTCCAAATACTTCGTCTGCCATGCTTCTCCTACTTGTCTACACAATGCATAGTATATATAACATATTCAAAAAAAAATTTTGAAAACTCTTTAAATATAGTCAATAATCTTCTTCATTAGGAGTGTATTGAAATGGATGAAGAAATGGAAAATTTTATTGGCTACAAAAAAGCTAGAACTGAAAAACCCCAATTATCTTTTTTACCTAGTTGGGCTAATAATGTTGAAATGGCCGTTCTCTTCGTAAATTTATTAATTGTTGTAATTGGTGTTTTTATGGTATTAATTGCAGAAGATGTTTCTTCTTCTGGAAATAATGAAAGCCTAATATTATCCTTTTTTGGAAAAGGATGCTAAATTAGGAAGATAATGGGATTATTAGATGAATTGGACATTACTATTTTAGCATTTATTGCAGATTTTCCCAATTCAACAGTAACTGATTGTGCCAAAACTATTTTTGAACCTGAAAATACTGAAGATTTACAAAAAAAAGACTCTTTTCTAAGGCATCGCTTCAAGGCTTTATATGAAGCAAATTACCTAAATTTCGAAATTGATGGATCTAAGAAAAAATATCAAATTGTTGAAGAAAAGGTATCTTTTGGACCTGAACTTAGAGGAATTAATATAGGTGGTAAAAAATTCACCCACCCTGATATCAAGAAAGATTATTGTATAATTTTATTTACAGATGATGGTGTTGTTATCCGTTCCCTTGACAAAATTGAAAACAAATGGAGAGATAAAGACAAATAGTTGTCTTGTTAACCATAAACGTGGCAAAATTACTAGAATTAAATCAATATCTCATTCGAGAGAAATTTCTAAAAATTTTCGGAAACAAATTTAGAATAATGGATTCGCAAGATAATCTGTATGGATTTTGTGAACAGAAAAGATTCAAAATTAAAGAAGATTTAAGAGTTTATGATGATGAAAATAAAAGTAATGAATGGTTAGTAATTAAACAAAAAAACCTCATTGATGCGTGGGGTGGCTTTGATATTTTTGATCCAAAAGCCGGAATATTATTGGGAACTGTTAGAAGAAAATGGTTAAACTCAATTCTAAGAACAAAATGGGAATTGTTAGATTCTGAAGGGAAAGAAATCGGTATACTAATTGAAGATAGTTTAGGTTATGCAATAGCAAGACGGACTTTCTTAGGTATATTACCAAAAAAATATACTGTATGGACTTCTGGTGATGAACAACCAATTACTATGCGTCAAAAATTCAATCCTATTATTAAAAAATTAGTAGTAAATATTCCGCCAAACCACACTTTTGATCGTCGCTTTATTGCAGGATTGGCGATGGTAATAGCCGCACTTGATGGCCGTGGTTCGAAATAATTAACTAAAATATTTGATTGCCACACTACGAACTACCCAAATTAGTGTAAAACCAAAAACAAACATTCCATAAATAGAATAAGTAAGTTCTAACTCATCATCTGTTTTTCCAATTAAAGTCATGATTGCAAGAAATAATACGAGCATTCCTGCATACCATTGGAATTCTTTTTCTAAATCTTGTTTTGTTGCCCCTTTAGAACCAAAATTTTTGATAAAATAACTCACTCCAACCCAACTTACTCCAAATGCTCCTACTGAAATTGCCATTTCACTTACTTCAGAAATCCCCCCATAAATCAAAAAAACAACAAATGTCAATAGTGCTCCTGATGCCCACATTAGCTCTTTTTGTATATTTTCATCCATAGTTATGCTCCAAACTTGTCTTGTAATGGTACTGGCCCCTGCCAGTATTTAGAAACTACATAGGTTTCTGCTGCTAAATCATGCAAACCTTGGTTTTCTTCTGTAAAAGCAATCATAAGAAAGGCTAACCAACTAAACAAACTTAATAAGGGAATAGATGTTTGAAGAAGGTAAACAATAGTTCTTATGAATGATTGTGTCGTAGTTATCCTTCGACCATTTTTATCTACTACTTTAATATTCAAAAAATGTTTGCCGAACGTACCTTGATACTCGGAACCTTCCATTAATGGCTTGTAAAATAACTGGGCTGTAATACCTATAACAAAAAAAGCAAGAAAACCTGCGCTAAAACCTGCATCCTCTCCAAATAAAGAACCAAAGAATATACCCAAAACAATTGCTCCAGCAAATATAGCAAAAAAGATAAGCACAAAATCTATCATTGCTGCAAGAAATCTTATTCCGAGTCCTTTGAAAGGTGAAGGTTGCGTTCCCATTAGTTGAGGGGCTTTCACAATTTTACCCATTTTAGCTAATATATAAATTTGAGGCAACATATCTTTCTTAAATATGAATGTAGAATAGTAAATTGAAATGGTCAGCTTAGAAAAAATACGTAAACAGTATGAGATGAATGAATTAAATCGAAAAGATTTATTAGAATCTCCAACTGAAATGTTCAGATCTTGGTTTGAAAAAATAGAGGATTTGGAACACATTGAACCCAATGCTGCCATATTATCAACTTCGACTAAAAAAGGAAAACCATCTAGTCGTACTGTTTTGGTAAAAGAATTCGATGATCGTGGATTTGTATTTTATACGAATTACAAAAGTAAAAAAAGTCAAGAAATAGAAGTTAATCCTTATGGTTCTCTAATTTTTTATTGGCAGGATTTAGAAAGACAGGTAAGAATACAAGGTAAAATTAGAAAAATATCAAGATCAAAATCTGAAAAATATTTCCATAGTAGACCTAGATTAAGTCAGATATCTGTTTTAGCTTCACACCAAAGTAAAAACTTAGAAAATAGAGAAGATTTAGAAAATAAAGTAAAAAAACTAGAAAAAACGTATCATGGAAAAGAAATTCCATTGCCTGATTATTGGGGGGGCTATGTTCTCGAACATAGAAATGTAGAATTTTGGCAAGGTAGAAGAGACAGATTGCATGACCGATTTGTATATACTAAGCACGGAAGAATATGGCAAATTGAAAGATTGGCTCCTTAAACCACTATTTTTTCTTTCTTGCACAGTATTATATACCCCCTTTTTCTCACGACAAATCCCTGTGTTTGACCTTGATGCGGTCATATGACGCAGGGTAGTTCGTGCACTCGATCTTTACGTTTATAGACCGGGGAAGTTGGCATAGACGCTAGTCTCTTCACAGTGAGACATAACGTGTCAATGATTGTCAGATCATACGCAAACCCGGACGAATGTTGAAGCCGACGGCTACAGCAGTTACTACGCCACCTGGTGGATGACTAGGCTCGGTTGCCGAAGAAGGTCGTGCCAAGCAGCGATATGCTTCGGGGAGGCGCATGGAGCCTTTGATCCGAAGATAACCGAATGGGACTTCCTGAACTCTAGTAGTTCAATCCGCAAGGATGGGAAACGCCCCGAATTGAAACATCTTAGTAGGGGCAGGAAAAGAAATCAAATGAGATGGGGTTAGTAAAGGCGATCGAACACCCCATAGGGCAATCCGAATCCGCTGATGAGAATCTGTGGAAATGTGGAGTGGCCTGTTTACATCTTAACACTGTTATCCGAATTTCGTGTGGAACACCGGTGCCAGAGAGGGTGATAGCCCCGTAGGAGACACCGTGAAAGATGATTTTCAGGACCCAAGAGTAGCGTGCATTGGATATTGCGCGTGAACACGGGAGGTACTAACTTCCAACCCTAAATACAAACCGAGACCGATAGCGCAATAGTAGCGTGAGCGAAAGTTGTAAAGCATCCCTGGCGGGAGATTAATAAGACCCTGAAATCAGGTGGTAACAGACTGGTATGGCGTGCAAGGGATTAAGCGGTTACACCGCCGCACCGACGTCATGCCGTTCGATTCGAAAATTGATCCGTGGAGTTCCTATCATTGGCGAGGTTAAGTACGCAGGTACGAAGCCGTAGGGAAACCGATAGCCCGCAGCGCAAGCGAGGGGCAAGGTGTGCTCGCCTGAAGTCAATGGTTGGATACCCGAAGCCGGTCGATCTATGCCTGGGCAGGGTGAAGCCCTTCGGAAGAAGGGTGGAGGCCCGCACCAGTACTGATGTGCAAATCGTTTGGATGACCTGGGTATAGGGGCGAAAGACCAATCTAGACCGGAAATAGCTGGTTCCTCTCGAAACTGCTCGCAGGCAGACCTCAGCAGAGACGGGGCATGCGGTAGAGCACTGATTGCGTGTTTAGGGAGCGAAAGTTCTCGGCATGCTGTCAAACTCCGAATGTGTGTTCGTCGTAGAAGCTGGGCAGTGAGGGCATCGGGGTAAGCTTGATGTCCATAAGGAAAACAAACCAGACCAAAGTTAAGGTCCCTAAGTAATAGCTAAGTGTTAAAGAACAAATAGTGTTTAAAGGCATAGACAGCTGGAAGGTTGGCTTAGAGGCAGCCATCCTTTAAAGAGTTCGTAACAGATCACCAGTCAAGTCTTTGAGCCTAGAAAATGGACGGGACTAAGTTGTTCACCGATACTTTGGACCACCGAAAGGTGATGTGGTAGAGAGGCGTCGTGCGCGGGTGGAAGTGGGGCCGTGAGGTCCTGTGGACCGCGTTCGAATGATAATCATGGAAATAGTAGTAGCGTAGATGGGTGAGAATCCCATCCGCCGGAGGGGCTAGGGTTCCTCGACGATGTTCATCAGTCGAGGGTTAGTCGGTCCTAAGGTTCCCCCTAACAGGAGGAATCGAAAGGGAAGCAGGTTAAAATTCCTGCACCAATTCATATTTTGTCCAGTTCCTGACACATCGGGTCTTGTGGAGCACTCCTGTCTGAGTGTTGCCTTGAGTAATAAATTTGTGGAGTACCGTAATGGTGAGAAGCAAGCTAAACTTTTGGGAGGCGAAGTATTTCGCTTCTGCGTTAGCCTGGTGTCCGTGAAAAGGGAGCTGGAGCCGTGTGAGTTGTCCGTACCGAGATCTGACACAGGTGCCCCTAGGTGAGTAGCCTAAGGCGTCGCGGCAGAATCCGGGCGAGGGAATTCGGCAAATTAGCCCCGTACCTTTGGTATAAGGGGTGCCAGCTCTGAAGAGAGCTGGTCGCAGTGACTAGGGAGCTCCGACTGTTTACTAAAAACACAGGTGGCTGCTAGTCCGTAAGGATGAGTATAGCCGCTGAATCCTGCCCAGTGGTGGTATCTGAAACCCGGTTACAACCGGACGAAGGACCACTAAACGGCGGGGGTAACTATGACCCTCTTAAGGTAGCGTAATACCTTGTCGCTTAATTGGC
>CAZYZI010000030.1:0-15173 GCA_964651915.1 uncultured archaeon
TTTGAATTACCCTCTGGATCTACAGCATAAAAGGAAAATGAATACGAATCACTTTTGAGGCCGTTTTCAAAATAATGATAATAGAAACTGCTCCCTGTTATATTGTACTCATTGTTAACTCCGAGTTTATCCATGGCTTGAGAATTGAGGCCTGCTGCACCAGATGTGACTGTGACAGATTCAACTTCCCAGTTATCTTTAACTGAGATTGCTAAAATGAAAGGTTTATTCGCATTTATTTCTAACGTTTCATTCCATGAACCGTCCATTTCAACATACATTTCGACCTGTTGAAATTTAGGTTTAGCAATGTCATTGAAAGGAGGATTAGATAATAAAATCATGAAACCTAACCAAGCCATGAAAGACATGAACATAGGCCCGACCCAATTCTTTCTTTCAAATTCACTAGTATCAAAGAACATCGGAAGAACCTTAATTAGACCAAAAGGAGCTACAAAACCAATTAGAGTAACCCAACCACCTATATCGGCCATTCTTACAAGTGAATAACAAATTACTGAGACTACAATGGCATAGAATACTGCAAAAATTGTTACCTTGGAATCTCTAATTTCCTTAGTCTGGTATTCTTCCTTATTAAATTCAGGAAACGTGAAGACGTCATCACGCTTGCCCTTTTTCTTAGCCATTTTGCTCTATAATGGAGGTTAAATAAAGGCCCGCGTGGACTCTAATATAGTTAGAACGCATGGCATCGAAGAAGAAAGAAACTGAAGCTGTTGAGGAAGAAGAAGAAATATTGCCTAAATTAACAGGCATGCCAATAGAAGTTCATATTCGTAGGCATATCCAGTTCATACTAATCCTAACTTTTTGTTTTTACCTTGGATGGTATACATTTGCTCTATTCCTAATTGCTTGGGTAACTGGTGTCAGATGGGCTGAAAATGAAGGTTATTTGCAAAAATACAATATGGATCTTGTATGGGGTAGATCATTTTTGATGTGGAGAACTGATTGGGGTAAAGGTTTCATAGAAAAAATTTCTCAAAACAAACCTTTCTGGAGAAGGGTTGGAGATGTATGGGTTGTAACTGTTTTTGTAATTATGATTCTCATGTTTTCATTACTACTTTGGCAAGCTACTTTAGCTTGGCAGATTCCTAAAACTTCTGCAGTTTCACCGAAAATGATGATTGGTTTACCTGGTTTAAATCCAGTAATTCCTCTGTGGTACGGGATTTTAGCTCTAGTTATTGCAATGGTTATTCATGAATTTAGTCACGGTATTTTGAGTCGAGTTGCAAATGTTAAAGTCAAAGCTCTAGGATTGTTACTTTTCATTTTCCCAGTTGGGGCTTTCGTAGAACCTGATGAGGAAGAAATGAAATCTATGAAAAAATGGGAAAGAATGAGACTCTATGCTGCCGGACCTGGTAGCAATATGGTTGTTGCTGTAATCTTCTCATTCCTTTTTTCTTCTGTTATGGTTGCTTCTCTTGAACCTGCTGAAGATGGATTATTACTATACAGTATAAGTGCTGATTACGGGGGCGCAGAAGCTGGTCTTGAACCTTGGATGCTTCTTACATCTGTAGATGATGAAGAAATACGGGACAATGATGATTGGCAACGTATTATGAATGATACATATGCAGGTCAAACGGTCAATGTCTCAGTTATGAATGCCGGAGAAGCTGAAACATATGCTGTTACTTTATCAGATAAAGGAAGTTATTATCTGAAATATTATCCTGATTTGTATGAACCTTGGATGTCTGGAAAAGGATTCATGGGTGTTGCAGCTGAAGATCCACAAATTGTAACTAATAATTTAGCTAACCCAACAGAAAATATTTTGCTTTACATTTCATTACCTTTTGCCAAACTACAACCATTCCCTGAACACTTTACTTCAATCTTTGAACCAAGTGGAGCTATAGGCGTAATTCCTGATAATCTATTCTGGATTTTAGCTAACGCATTTTACTGGATTTTCTGGTTAAATTTGATGGTGGGATTAACTAATGCTTTACCTTCAGTACCTCTTGATGGAGGATTCATCTTTGCTGATGGAATAACCGGAATTTTAGACAAAGTTAAAACTGGTCTATCTGAGAAAAGAAAGGAAGAAATCGTAGATAATTTAGTTTCAATATTAGCAATCACGGTTGTATTTTTGGTTGTTTGGCAACTTGTAGGGCCAAGAATTGTTGGAGTTGATCCTGTAATACTAGATGCAAACATAAATGCAAGTGAAACAAGTGGTTGGAATGGTGATGTTTTTGAATTTGATGCTTCTATGTCAAATGGTAATTTTGTAACATATGAATGGGACTTTGGTGACGGAACTACAATAACTGGAGAAAGTGTAACTCATTCGTGGTCTGAAGGTGGATTGTACTTTGTTGTGCTGACTGCAAAAGATGCGGAAGACCGGCAAAGTGTAGCATTTGAACAAGTAAGTATAGATCAGTTTGTAGAAGGAGATGGAAGTGTAAGTGGTGGTTCTGATGATAATGTGCCTGCTACTATTAATCCATATATCGAATCTGTGAATATTTACATCAATGTTACTGGCGATAGTGGGTTTGCATTCATACAATCTGATGTTACTGTTACAATCAATAGTCCTTCTGGAAATGTTTTTGAAGAAAGTTATCTTCTCAACAATGGACAAACACAATCAATAAATTTCGAAGCAAATGAAGGAGAAATGGTTGGAGATTGGGAAATTGTTCTCGAATCTAATGATCCTGCCTCTGATTTTACTTATAACTATGATTGGTATAACTATTACCAAGGTAGTTCCTAAACGAGTCTTTAATAATGCAGACCATTTTATGTACTTAGATTAAAAGGGAAGTATAATTCCTAGTGAGTGAAACAATCAATGAATAAAGACCCAGTTCCACTGAAAGCCGTACACCATGTTGAGTTTTGGGTGGGGAATGCAAAACAAGCCGCTTACTTTTACAGAAAAGCATTTGGATTTAATCAAATTGCATATTCTGGCTTAGAAACGGGAAATCGTGATCGTGCAAGTTATGTTTTGGAACAAGGTCGGATTCGAATGATTTTCTCTACACCATTAAACAGCAATAATGGCATTTCAGAACATATCAAAACACATGGTGATGGTGTAAAGGATATTGCATTCCATGTCGATGATGCGAAAGCCTGCTATGAGGCTTGTATTGCCCGTGGTGCTAAAAGCGCTAGAGAACCTGAAACACTTAGCGATGATAACGGCAGTGTAACTCAGGCTGCAATCTACACATATGGAGAAACAATACATTCATTTATTTCTCATAATGATTACAGTGGTCCTTTCCTCCCAGGATTTGCTGAGAGCAAAGTAGAAGGAGATAGTGTTGGTTTGAGATTTGTAGATCATATTGTTGGCAATGTCGAATTAGGAAAAATGGAACATTGGGTAAATTTCTATGCAGACATAATGGGCTTTTCGCAAATTCAAGCTTTTAGCGATGATGATATTTCAACCGAATATTCAGCTCTAATGTCTAAGGTTATGGAAAGTGATAATGGTCGAATAAAATTCCCAATTAATGAACCTGCCGAAGGAAGAAAGAAATCACAAATTGATGAATATCTGGAATTCTATCAAGGTCCTGGAGTTCAACATATTGCCTTGCTCACTGACGATATAATAAAAGCAATAAATAAATTAAAAGAAAATGGAGTTGAATTCCTTGAAGTTCCAGACACATATTACGAAAATTTGACTGAAAGGGTTGGAGCAATAGATGAAGATATTGAAGTCCTTAAAAAACTAAAAATTCTAGTTGATCGCGATGATGAAGGATATCTATTACAATTATTCACAAAACCTGTAGAGGATAGACCTACTGTTTTCTATGAAGTTATACAGAGAAAAGGTTCAAAAGGATTTGGAATTGGGAACTTCAAAGCTTTGTTTGAAGCTATAGAGAGGCATCAAGCTGAAAGGGGTAATTTGTAATGCACAGATATCATAAACTAGGAAAAATGCCAAAGAAAAGGCACATTGTTTTTAGAGATGAAAACGACAACATATACCACGAAGAACTGAAAGGAAATAAGGGATTTGTTGGTCCTTCTTCACTTCTATATCATATACATCCACCAACTGAAGTTCTCTCTACAAAAGAAATTGGAAGTTTTGAACTTGAAGAAGATGATGATAAAAGTCTCAGAATGAGGCATTTCTACACAAACAGAGCAAAGAAAGGAGGAAGTGCTATCATGGATAGAATGCCTTTCTTATTCAATAATGATGTAGTAATGATGATGTGTTATCCTGATAAAAATGATGATTATTATTATCGTAATGCTCAAGGTGACGAAATAATCTATGTAAGTCAAGGTAGTGGAACTTTAGAAACTGCTTTTGGTAATATGAAATATTCACAAGGTGATTACTTGGTTATTCCAAGAGGAATCCTACATAGATATGTAATGAGTAATGAAGAACATTCCTTGTTAATTGTTGAATCGCCTGGAGAAGTTAGAACTCCACGAAGATATCGTAATGAATATGGTCAGATTATTGAAAGAAGTCCGTATTCTGAAAGAGACTTTAGAGGTCCTGATGAACTCGTCCCTCATGATGAAAAAGGTGAATTCAAAGTAGTAGTAAAACAAAGAAACCGGTTTACTGAAGTTACATTAGGTCACCATCCCTGTGATGTTGTTGGTTGGGATGGATATTACTTTCCATTTGCATTCAGTATCCATGATTTTGAACCAATCGTAGGAAGAATTCACGAACCTCCGCCTGTTCACCAAACATTTGCCAGTGACAGGTTTGTTGTTTGTTCTTTCTGTCCAAGGCCTTTTGATTTCGATAAAAATGCAATTCCAGCCCCATATAATCATGCAAACATAATGTCAGACGAAGTTATCTATTATGATTCTAAAGAATTTATGTCAAGAAAAGGTGTAGAATTTGGTTCAATGACTTTACATCCTGATGGCCTTACACATGGACCTCATCCTGGAAAATACGAAGGATCTATCGGGGCAAAATGGACTGATGAATTGGCTGTGATGGTAGATACTCATTATCCTCTAAAAGTTGCTAAATATGCATTAAAAGTAGAAGATCCTGATTATGCTAGGTCATGGCTAGATGGTGAAGGATATAAGGAAGCTTTAGGCGAATAATTGAATGAAAGAAAGTCTAAGAACTTTCATGGATGGGCTAATAGATTACGCAGGTCTATTTCCTCCGGCAGATTTACCATTAAATGAAGCCATAGACGAATATATTTCACACATAAAAAGTGACAATTCTAAAATGTTAAGTCGTTTTATAATCCATACTTCAAAATTGAATGATTTGGATGAATTTATCTCTCTTTTTGCAGATATTGGGGCTCTAAAACTGTCTGTTTTAGGTGGAGGTGGAAATAACGACGACGAGTATTTAAATAAAATTAAACAAAATATAGATAATATTAACCACTATAGAGAAAAACACGGAAATAAAATTGAAATTGATGTAATAGAGTGTAAAATGGCTACAAATACACCTTCCAAAAGTACAATGGAAAAAACTACAGACTTACTTAACAAAAATGGATTGACACATTATCATGAATTTGCTAAATTACCGCCTGTTGGAATGAATTATTCGACCGAAATAGATGACAGTTCTTGGGATGAAGAAATTTTACCAACTGTAGAATTACTATCTAACCTCGAGAACGCAGGAATAAAACTAAGATGTGGCGGAATAGTCAAAGAAGCATTTCCAAGCGTAGAGCAAATAGCTGCCATGATACAAACTTGTGTTATTATTGGCATTCCGATGAAATTTACTGCTGGCTTGCATCATCCAATTCGACATTTTGCAGACGAATATGATGAATTTATGCATGGATTTATCAATACTTTTGGTGCAGGAATATTTGCTACTACTTTTCCAAAACCTAAAAATTCTCAAGAAAAATATAAAATGTTTATTTTGTTATCTCATATGATTGATGACCAAAATGCAGAAAATTTTAATTTCACTAACGATTCTATGATATGGAAAGTTGGAGATGATCGTGATACTCAATTTGAAATTGATGCAGAAAAGATTGGAAATGCTCGTAAAAAAGGTATGATTTCATACGGCAGTTGCTCTTTTCAAGACCCTATAGATGACTTAACACAATTAGGATGGATGTAATGGACGAAACACACGACTCAAAGCTCAAATCATGGGTAAATGTTGATGAAAATTCCGATTTCCCAATTCAAAACATTCCATTTGGAATATATTCTCCCAAAGATGGTGGCGATTTACATGTGGCTACTGCAATTGGTAATTATGTTTTAGATTTAGCATATTTGGATGAAGCTGGTTGCTTCGAAGGAACTGAAGTAGAGGGAACTGAAGTTTTCCATGAACCTACTCTAAATGCTTTCATGTCTCTAGGTAGAAAGGCCTGGAAAGATACTAGAAAAGTAATAAGTCAAATTCTAAGTGAAAATAATGATACTCTAAAAGATAATAAAGATTTGAAAGACTTAGCATTAATTCCAATGGAAAACACCGAGATGGAATTCCCAATTGATATCGGAGATTATACTGATTTTTATTCATCGAAAGAGCATGCCTCTAATGTAGGTACTATTTTTAGAGGTCCTGAAAATGCTTTGATGCCGAATTGGTTGCACTTACCAATTGCATACCATGGAAGAGCATCTTCTGTAATTCTTGATGGCGGAGATATTGTGCGGCCAAAAGGACAAACTAAAGCTCCCGATGCTGCAAGTCCCTCATTTGGAGACAGTAAAAGGATGGATTTTGAGCTTGAAATGGGGTTGTTTATAGGTTCTGGAAATAGTTTAGGAGAACCTGTTTCTGTTAATGCTGCTGAAGAGCATGTTTTTGGAATGGCTCTTGTAAACGATTGGTCTGCTAGAGATATTCAAGCTTGGGAATATCAACCGCTAGGGCCTTTTTTAGCCAAAAATTTAGCTACAACCATTTCTCCGTGGATAATCACACTTGAAGCCTTAGAACCATTTAGATGCAGTGGACCTAAACAAGATCCTGAACCTCTAGAATATTTGAAAAATGATAAGGATAGCACTTTTGATATAAATTTAGAAATTCATTTGAAAACGGAAAATATGACTGAATATGAATTAATCTCTTCAAGTAATTACAACTATCTTTACTGGGATATGGCCCAACAAATAGCACACCACACTACAACTGGCTGTAACCTTAGAACTGGCGATATGTTAGCTAGCGGTACAATATCTGGACCTGAGAAAGACAGTAGAGGATCTATGCTCGAATTAACATGGGGTTGGTCTGAACCAGTTAAACTTTCGAATAGAGAAGAAAGAATTGCACTTGAAGACGGCGATAGTGTTCTATTGAAAGGATGGTGTCAAGGCAAAGGTTACAGGATAGGTTTTGGAAATTGTACAGGCAAACTTTTGCCTTCAACTTAGCCACGATTTTTAGAGTAGACCTTATATAACCATCCGAGTGGCGCCCAGTCCGTCTTCTGTTAGAGGAGACAGAAAGGACACAACATCAATGGCAAGACAAACACGTCGGAGACGTGACTCCAAGTCAAAAAATCGCTATCGCCCTCGTTTCTCTTCAGGTAGTGCAAGCTCTGAACAAAAAGAGGCGATAACTCGAAAAGTCGAAAAAATAGACTGGTCTACTGTGTTTATTTTAATCGCCATTTTCCTTTTCTCCCTTTACATTAGAACTGCATGGACTTTAGAACCTGCTACCGAAGATGGATTCCAACTTACAGGAGGTAGTGACCCTTACTATCACAAACATGTTGTAGATTATGTAGCTGAAAACGGCGAACATTTGGAAAGAGATCCTATGCTCAATTATCCTTATGGGGCTAACAATAACAGACCTCCTTTGTTTGATTGGTCTATTGCGATTATTGGTTTAGCACTTTCACCATTTTTTGCTTCTTCCGAAGAATCTGTATGGTGGGCGATGGAAGTATTGCCTGCGATTTATGGTGCATTAATCATATTCCCAGTTTATGCAATAGGTAGAGCTCAGTTTGGAAAAGAAGCAGGAATAGTTGGTGCTTTCTTTATTGGTGTAAATTCACAGCATGTTGGACATTCAAGTTTGGCTTTAGCTGACCACGATTCTTACATTATTCTATTCGGAACAACTGCTTATTTCTTCTTTATGAGAGCATTAACTGTTGCTAACGACAAGAAATGGGTTTCTAGTTGGACTGATTGGAATGAAATAAAAAGTGGTGTAAAACAATTTGTTGATTCTGAAAGATTAGCGCTTGGTTATGCTGGATTGGCTGGTATGACAATCACGATGATTTCAATGAGTTGGAAAGGTTTCCCATACATTATGACCATCATTGCAATATATTTAGGATTGCAAATGTTAATCAATGCTTTCCGTAGAGTAGATAGTCTGACTACGGCAGCTTTAGGATTAGTTACTCTTTCAATGCCCGTTATCTTGTCTTATCCATACTACAATGCCATGGGATTCGTTAATACATGGTGGGAAGCGCCAGCGTATATCTTACTTGGTTATTTCTTAATTTCAGCATTAATGGTTACAACTAGAGATTTACCATGGTTATTGGTTATTGGTGTTTCAGTAGGTGCAGCTACAATCGCTTACCTATTACTTACTTATGTTTTTGAGGATCTTGGATTCTTGCTATTCAGTGGTCAAGGATATTTTGTTAGAACAAAACTATTCAATACTATTGCAGAGGCTCAACCACCAGACTTTGCGGATTTTGTTTTTGCTTTTGGTCCTGTTTCGATTTGGTTAGCTATTTTCGGTGTAATATGGATGGGATATCAATTATTTAATCAAAGTATCTGGAAGAAAGATTACTTGTTTATCATGATTTGGGCTTTAGTTTCAATTTACATGGCTCAGTCAGCTATTCGTTTTATTTTCAACGCAACTCCTGTTGTTTCTCTTATCAGTGGATGGATGACTTGGCTATTGATTCAAAGTGCTGAATTCCCTACTGTTATTACTATTTGGAAAGCATTCTGGGGTAAAAGAGGAGCGACGTTCTACTGGCTCTCTTTAGCTTCCATTTTTGCTGGTTTATTTTTGTTCTTTACTGTGAGTGTACTAATTGGCCTCATTTCAACTCTTATACTTCTCTTATTGGTCATGGTTGTTGGGCATATGGATGCTCAAAGCGAAGACCAATACCGTTTCCGTGATAGAATAAGAGGTTTAAGACAAGGATTTGACCTCAAAAGACCATTGATTGCTTTGTTTGTTGGTCTATTCATTTTCCTACCAAATACTTTCTACGGTTATGATGCTGGTGTTCCATTCGAAGATAAGAAACTCCATGATTCCGAAATTTATGAGTTCCTAAGTTATGATTTCTTAAGACCTGAAGAATACGACTATGATGAAAGATATAATCAAACTAAATATCCAGAAGGTGTTGAAGGAATGTATACTACTTCTGAAAAATCTAACCAACTATGGTATATGGGCAATACTGGGCCGTCATTCCCACAAGATTATTGGATTGAAGGTTTAGAATGGTTAGCCGAACAAGATACAAATTTGGCTCCTGAAGACAGACCTGCCTTCATCTCTTGGTGGGATTATGGTTTCTGGGCAATTGATATTGGAGAACATCCTACTGTTGCTGATAACTTCCAGTTTGGTTATCAAATTGCTGGTAATTTTATTGCATCGCAATCTGAACATGAAGCAATGTCTCTTTTACTTTATAGATTAATAGAACCTGAAGTTGATCGTAACTCAGAGAATTTTGACAATGAAGTAAGAACTGAACTATTAGTTTACTTATCTGAAAAAGATGTTAATGAATTAGAAACTATCATTTCAAATCCTAGCGATTATATTCCAAAGAAGGCTGACGGAAGTGAACAGGACGTACACCCTAAGAATGCAGCAATAAGAGCTGGAAAACCAATTCTTATGACTATAGAAAAGAACGATATTGCTGATCTTATGTGGAATATTGAGCAAATTACTGGTAACTCTATCAGATATTTTGCTGCTGATACGAGATTAATGCCATATACTGTTCAAAACACAGGTATCATGTATGCTCCTGTGACGCTCGCTGATTATGATATCGATAATTTTATAGAGGTACAAGCTGCATTGTCAAACGGAGAAACTTTACCCTTTGATGAGGCATTAGAAGTATTGAAGAATGATCCTAATGTTCAAGTCACGTCGCAAGAATTAGTTTACAAAGAAAAATTCCTAAACTCTATGTTCTTTAGATCATTCATTGGATGGTCTGCGCCTGATTTAGATAGGCCAGTAGAAGACGGTATACCTGGTGTTTCAGGAACTCTTGGCCAAGACCAATCCTTACCTCCTCTACCTGGATGGAATTTAACACATTTCAAATTGGTTCAATATAATTCAGGACTTAGAATACTAAAGTATTACGACGGTGCAACAATTTATGGAACTGTTGCAACTCCTGATGGAGATCCTGTTGCTAATGCTAACATAACAGTACTTGATGAATACAGAGTTCCTCATGGAAGTGCTACGACTGATAAAAATGGAGAATACAGTGTTTTAGCCCCTGCTGGAAATTTAACTCTAGCAGTATCTATGGGTTCTCCAGGAGAAGATATTGAAAAAATATTTAGAACTTCTAACAATATATTGGTAAGAAAAGAAAATGTAATTATTTCTGAAGAGCAAGCTATGAGACAAACTAGTGCTCCAATAAATATAGATCTTGAAGTTGAGCCAGCTTCCGTATCTGGAAGATTGTTCTGGGATAGTAACAAAGATGATATTTTTGATTCTAATGACAATACAGTGCCTTTAGTACCTGTTACTGCAACTAACTTGCGTTCTGAAATTACAAGGACTGTAACTACTGATTCTAATGGTAATTATGAATTTGTAGGATTGGCTCCAGGCGACTATGAAATTACTGCAGAAATGAATGGACATTCCTTAGATTTAGCTTCATACACTGGTGCTGCCGCATTACGTGCAAACCAAGATGTTACTGTTAAAGGAGCGCTAAAACCAAGTTATGTATGGGGTAAAATCCTCATTGACGATGGAATTAGCACAGAGATGGTTACCATCTCTCTACATGATGAAACTAACAACGAAATTGCAGAAAAAACCTTCTTGAATACGTATTATTACGTATCTGATTGTACTGGAGACTCTATAGATTCTTCAATATCTTACTGTTTTGATGAATTATTACCTGGAAATTACACACTCCGTTTTGAATCGGAATTGTTTACAGGATGGACTAATAACACTCAGAAATTTGAAATTGTAGCTGGAGAGTCAAGAATCTACAATTCAACTTTGATGGAGGGATTCCGATTAGAAGGAGTCTTGTCTCATAATAACGTACCTATTGGAAATGAACAACTCGTTATAAGAAATGTCAATGAACAATACAGTGACAATGTATTCACGACTGATAGTGGATACTTTGCAACCGTACTTCCTAAAGGTGTTTATGACATCTACACCGTTCACCATACTGAACAAGATACAACTTTAGCTTATCTAAACAGAGTAGATAGTCAAACATATTCTGATATTATAGATGCAAAAATGGGTCCTGGATATACGATACAGGGTATTTTGTTTGATGACCTAGATGGAAATCAGAAATTCAATGCTGATTCTGGAGAAAAAACCTACGACGATAAAATGGTTAGATTTATGTCTGAAAATGGTGGTACTTCTGTAACAACTACATTTGGAGGAAACTATGAGATTATTATTCCTGAAGGTGATTACAATGTATACTCACACGTCTTGGCCAATGGTGAACAAAATTTAGTTACTTTGCGAGGTCTTGGTACTATCAATGGAGATCTAGAAAATGTTAACTTGTCTGCTAGCATGGGTCACGATGCCTGGATTATTCTTTATGAAGAACATATGGGTGATGTTTACCCATTAGAAGGATTAATTGGACTAAGTACAACTGAAGGAGACCTAGATGTTTGGGCAACCGATCCTGTAACAAAATTTAGTCTTCCTGATGGAGAATATCAATTAAGTTTGAACAAATTTGGGTATGAATTGGAACAGATTTATTACGGTCCTGAAGAAGTAAAAGAAGAAACTGAAAAAATAACTTTAACTAAAACTGAAGAAATAATCCTGCTAGCTAAAAGAATACCTACAAATGTAAATGGACGATTCGTTCATGAAGGAAATCCGATAGCTAATGCTCAATTATCTTTCTCACCTGTAAACAATCCAATGTATTCTCTAAACTTTACTACTGATAATAATGGTGAATTTGAGAACGTCATTTTACCTCCTGAAAATTACATGTATACTTTCTCTCTTGATGAGGAAGGAAGTCAATATCTTGCACATGGCCAGATGGAGATCGCTCTTGGAACTCCTTCTTTCGACATGGGAGATATATCTTCCGAACTTAGATATCAAGTTTCAGGTGAAGTAACACTAGATGGTGTAAAGAAAGCAGGTATGGTTGTCCTAAGGCCTGTAGATGATTTTGATAACTTTACGACACTTGAAGCAACTACATTCCAGGATTATTCAGGACACCTACTTCCGGGAGAATATTATGTTACTTTCCAAGATGGACAATACAGTAAACATTACAGCTATGGAGGATTCTTAGATTTGAGTAGTCCTACTGTTCATAACCTTGCACTAAAAGATGAAGGATATGTCAGAGGTGATGTGAGATCTCAGGCTGATAATAATGTCATAACTGATAGAGCTGTTAGAATACAATTTATTTCTCAAGAGGGTATTGTATTTGTTGAAGACTCTGATCCTACAGATGGCGGATTATTTGGTGTAAGTATGGATTATGGAAAATTCGACTTACCTAATGGAGATTATGACGTTATTGTAAATGAAAATGGATATCAAGATTTTGCAAGTACTATTACTGTCGATGGAGCTACTGATTACTACAATGAAATTGTATTAGTTCCTAAAACCGTAAACATTACTTTGGAAATGACTTATATTAATGCGACTGGAAGCAGTGTCCCTCTAGTTAATGGATTAGTAACTTTCAAAGCTGCTACTGGTGAAACTTATGGTCACTATACTGATGAGAATGGTGAAATTATTATTTCAGATATGATTCCAAAAACCTATGAAATAGAAATGGATACTACACTAAATGATGGCGCAGATGAATTCAAATTAAATAAACAAAACATCTATGTTAAGGCAGGAAATGAGCAACAAACATTCAAACGTCAAGCTGATTGGAAAGTTAGGTTTGCAGGCACTATTTTCTATGATCGTAATTTTGATGGAAATCCCGACACAAATGAAATTCTTTCATCTGCACAATTAGATGTTTGGAGTGTTGATGGAATACAAATCGAAAGTAGTACAACTTCTGATGCTAATGGAAAATATGAAATTTACTTAGAAACTGGCGTGTACAAAACTTGGTTCTATACTACTGAAGGTACCAGTTATACTACAATTGATGCGCTTGAACTTGAAGGTGCATATGATTTGAATGCTTCCTTAGTTAGAGGTGTTAATTATAAGGTAAATTACCAATCATCTGAAACTAATAACAATATTGATTTTGGAAACATAGATGTATTTGGTGAGAATTTTAGTTTCGCAATTGAAGCAAACGAAGGGGATTTGGAAATCCTAGTTCCTGCTGGCGTATATGACTTCTTAGGAAATTATGAAGACTTATCGGCAACGGATGATTATGCCTATGTGTTAGAACTCTCAGTTAACATAACTGATGATATAGACGACGTAGCGCAAGTAGAAACTATTGACAAACAATTAATGAGAGGTATGGAAGTTTCATTAGATACTAATGAATTAGAAATTCCTGTCGGTCAAACTGCTATATTCACATTTAATGTTACTTCACTAGGATTTTTAGATGTTGTTTTTGAAACTGGAATAGAGGAAATACCTGAAGGATGGCATGCCGAATTTGTACCAAACAAATTAAGTATGAAAGAAAATGAAGATAAAGAAATAGAACTAAGAATAACACCGAACGAAGGTGTCGTTCCAGGAGTTTGGGAAACATTCTTTGTAGAAATATTTTGGACTGATTACGAGAATAATGAAATGGAAGATATAAAATATGAATTTGCTGTAACTGTCGAGCCTATTGAACAACCTGAACCTGATTTCACAATAGAATCAGGGAATTTCGTTTGGACGCCTGATGTTCCTGTTGTTGGTACTGAAGTTACGTTGAGTGCAACTATAACAAATTTAGTTAACCATTCTGGATCTCACTATGTCCCTGTTGTCTTCTATGCAGATGATGTACCGATAAAAATGGTAACGGCGGAATTCGATGGAAATAATACTGAAGTTACAGTTAGTGCCACGTGGAATGCGACAAAGGGCACACACACTGTTAAGGCACATATAGACCCTGAAAACGCCATAGAAGAGAGTAATACCGATAATAATAGAGCATCAACTACTTTCTCCATAAGTGAATCTGATGAAGAAGATAATAGTTCTACTATGAACATGATTGCTATAGCTGTAGTAGTTCTCGTAGCTGGTTTTGCATACGTCAGTTATCGTTCTAGGCGTTAGATCTGGGGCTTAATCTTGGATAGATTAAAAGAGCTCAAAGCCAATTACAATTATAAGAGGGGAGACAAACCAGTTTCCAAAAATTTTCAAAGAATATACGGCATAGTAGTACCTCTGATTTTCTCTGTTATTATTGGCTTAATACTTTTCTTTCTTTTAGGGGCCGCATTGTTTTTCTTACCACCTGAATATCCTTTGATAATAACGATTGTATTGGCATCATTACTACCAATTTCAATGTTCAAAAATCAGCTCTATGATGACTCATGGAAGAATGCTATTCTTGTTAAACAAGCAAATGGAGGTTATGACTTTAGATTTAGAAAGAAGTCAGCCATGGTTGCTACTTGGACTAAAATGGCTATGGATTATGTTGATAAAGATGGAGATGGAAAAATTACATTCCAAGAAGTTTTGAGGGCAACGGGAGAAATCAATATTTCAAAGCAAGAGAAAGAAAAGTTGCGATTAAAATTTGAAAGGTTAGATGTTGATAAAGATGGATTTGTGAATGCAGAGGATGCTGTGAAAGCATTTGAACAAGATACCAGCATTTGTAAAGTCTGTAACAAAGAATTCGATCCTGAAATGGGAACAAAAGAATTTGAATTCGAAATATGTGGTGAAACTGAAGATT
>CAZYZI010000031.1:0-14812 GCA_964651915.1 uncultured archaeon
AATGGTGCGGGGGGTGGGATTTGAACCCACGCACCACTAAGGACTAGGCCCTCAACCTAGCGCAATTGGCCTGGCTATGCGACCCCCGCAGTTATGCGGTTGCGTCAATTGCAGACGCAAACTCGTTGCAATGTCCATCTAGTGCCTTAAGAGCTTGTTCTAAGGCTAATTCAGCCTTCATAGCTCCGTTGGTTTCAAATTCAAAAATAAAGTGATCTTTTTTTGTGGATATGTCTATAGACTCTTTTGCTTCTTTATCATTCCACAATTGTTCTAATTTTTTTAGTCCATTGTGTGCTTCAACGGGATTGTCCATTACGTATTTATTTCCTTTCTTCTTAAAATTCTTTTTTGCAACTAGATCAAATATTGCTTTTGAACCTTTTCCAGAGGAAACACTTATGGTTGGGGCTTGGTAAAATCGTGGAGCAACTACACACTGCCATTTTGTATGTTTTTGCGCGTTACCTATTTTTGCTTTAGCATAAACTAAAATTGCTTGTCCTTCAGCTAATTTTACAATAGGAACATTAGTTTCTGGTATTACAAGAGAGTCATCTCCACTTACAGGCTCTAAATCTCCAGAATAAACTGTGCAAGGACCTTGTTTGTGTAGTGAATACATAATGTCAGGTTGTTTGCTATCGTCATTTATTGAATCACCAAAAGCTTCAATTGTTTTTTTACCTGTTGGAATAGGGAGCATTCCTAATCTGTGTGCTACAATTTCATTAAACATAGCACTTATTGATTCATATTCTCTTTCATCACCACTTTCTTCTTCAACATAGGATCCTAATGAACCCATATGGAAATCAATTTCATGCAATCCTAAACAAGGTACCATTGAAACTAAAGATCTTCTTACTGAGTTCACAAAAGAATAGTTAACATCCTTAAATTCAATTTGTGCATAATAATCATCCATTTGCAATACATTAACTTTCATCTTATACTCTCCTACCTCTTCTTCCACCTTTTGGTCTTCCACCATCATGTGGAATAGGAGTTACATCATCTATCCTAGTAATTAGTATTCCTGCTCTTGCTAAGGTTCTTATCGCAGCTTGAGCACCAGGTCCCGGTGTCCCACTTCTTTTGCCTCCAGCACCCCTTAACTTAACATGGACATTTTCAATACCTTTTTCCTTTAACGCTTCAGCAACTTCTCCGGCGGCCAACATTGCAGCATGCGGTCGTGATTCTTCACGTTGAGATCTAACAACCATTCCTCCTGAAGATTTTGCAATAGTTTCAGCCCCTGTAGAATCAGTGACTGTAATAATTATATTATTGTGGGAAGCAAAAATATGTGCAATAGCCCATTTATCCATTATTTTTCTTCTCCTGCTTCTTCCGATTTATTAGCATCAGATGTTTTTTCCTTGGTTTCTTCAACTGCTGGTTTTTCTTCAGATTCTTTTTCTGCATTTTCATCATTATCATCTTTTTCAGGAGAATCATCATAGGTTTCTTGTGTACCTGGTCTAACAGGATGCAAATCACTATTCAATGCTGAAGCAGGGGAATAAGAAATGTTTTTTTCTTGTAATTTTGTTACTAACATACCCGGCACTCTGATTACAGCACCATCTACTGAGATATGTCCATGAATTATTAATTGTCTTGATTGTTTAGGTGTTGAAGCTAAACCTTGAAGATATACTTGTGTTTGTAACCGACGATCTAATATATTTTCAGCAGTCATCCTTAAAACATCTTCTAAACCGGAATCTTGTTCTAGCATACCCAAACGATTTAGTTTTGATAATAGAAGACCTTTTTCTTTTTGTGCTTGTTCATCACCAGAAGTAGCAGTAAGTTTTCTGGCTTGTCTCCTCATGCTTCTGATTTTTGTGCTTGCTTTCCAAATTTCTTGCTTATTTTTAAGTCCATATTGGTGAACAAGAGTTCTTTCCTGTTCAATTCTAACTTTTTGCCATGGATGAGAAGGTGTGTTGTAATGTTTGCTTGGAAATTTTGGGTCGCCCATAATTTACCTAGACTCCTTTTCTCTTGCTAACACCCAATGCCAATCCTTTACGCCCATTGGAATATGTTCTTTGCCCTCTAACTTTGTGGCCAGATGCATGTCTAATACCCTTGTAGGATTTGACTTTCTTCATTCTATTTACATCATCTTCATGTAACATCTTCAGGTCAATACTGACAGGGTGAATATCTTCACCAGAATCATAATCATTTTGGCGGTTCAAAAGCCATTTTGGTACATAATCGTTTATATTTCCTATAGCTTCTTCAATGTCTTTTACTTCTTTATCTGATAATTTTCCGGCTAGACTTTCTGATTTTAAGTTTAGTTTATTAATGATGGCATTACTAATTCTTGGTCCTATTCCCCTTATTGAGGTCAAGGCATAAGCTAGTCGCTCCTCTCCAGAAACATCTGAGTTTGCAATGCGGATTATGTATTTGAAATCAGGGTCATCTGACATGTTAAATTTCCCAGAATATAATTCAGGGTCTGCGCCACTCTGGCACCCTATTTATATGCTTTTGTTGAAATAATTGTAAATTAAAGCCATGGGTAACTATTAATATAGCTCAAATAAGTATAAAATAATGAAGAAGATAACATTACTCTTTGTAATATTTCTTGTGGCCATAGGTGCCTCTGGAGCTTATGCCTATAATGAAGGCATGTTAGATGAATTATTAGGTGTGGAGGATGATGAAGAAAAGGATGAGCAGGTTTCTTCAAGCGGTACGGCGCCTATTGCAAGAATAACTCCGTCGAACCCTAAGATACAAATAAATGAAACAATCTCTTTTTCAGGATCTGATTCTACAGATGCAGATGGAGATGATTTATCTTTTGTATGGTCTTTTGAAGGAGATACAAAGGATTATGAAGGATCAGTTATCGAAAGGAACTATCCTGACAAAGGAGAATATCTTGTAACTTTAACTGTTACAGATTCTACGGGTTTATCTGATGAAATAGAGACAACAGTTTTGGTTGTTGAGGATTATCATGATGAACAAAGCGGAAATGTTAATGGTAATGATGAAACTGAAGATATAGACATGCCAGTCAATAATGGTTTTATCAGTCTTAGAATAGAGTACTCGTTGGAGTCAGCCAACATCAATCCACTTGAGGAATCACAGGTAACACTTAGGCTTACGGATGCAGATGGTGTCGTTGTTCAAGAGGAAAATGGCGTTGGAGAGGGTGATGGTGCTTGGTCATATTCTAGTGATGATTTGAGTTCTACTGGTGATTATGTTTTTACCATAGAGAATGAATCAGGAAGTATGGACTTTGATGTAATAATTGATGTGAAATATTAATTTTTTTCCATAACTAAAATATATCTAGTTAATGACTTGTGTATATACCATTCAAATTTGTGAATTGTAGTATAGTTTTTGTTTTGCACTAATTTAGGGTTTGAAACAGCCATTACTAGTCTTTGTTTTGTTTTCATTTTTTTTGCAAATAATTCTAAACTTCGTTCCATTAATTTTTCTACACCTTCTCCCTTAGTCGTTGTTGATATTCCATAAGGTGGGTCTGTAACAATGGCTTCAAAGTTGCAGTTTTTTAATTTTTCAATGTCCCCATTTATAATTTTAGCTTTGAGATTGTAATGTTTAAGATTTCCGTTTGAATATTCAGCCATTTTTTTTAGAATATCAATTCCTATTGCTTCAATTTCCATATTTGCAATTTCAATTAAAATACCTCCAGTGCCACAAAAAGGATCAATAATTGAGCCTCCAATAGGGCAATTCGACAGATTCACCATAGATCTTGCAATTCGAGGGTGAATGCTTATTGGAGAAAAATAGGGTCTATATCTTATATGGTGTTCCAAACATTTGCTGTAATAAGTTTTATTCTCTTTTTCCCAAATAGAGATTATCGATTTCTCATTTGCATAGTATAATATTTTGAGTTCAGGATTATTTAAATCTATTTTGTTCTTAATTGATATTTTATTTCCTATTTTTTTTGCAATATTACTCTCCGATTTTTCTTTCTTTTGTATAACTCTTATTGCAAAACTATAGTTTTCTATTTTTATTTCAGGTATATTTTTTAGAAATTCATCAATTTTTTCTTCCTTTTCATAATGTATTATTCTTGAAATGCGCCTAGTCATTCCTAATCTTCTAATTACTAATTTATCTATTAATTCTGCGACCTCTACAACAATTATCTTTTTCTTATCCAGAATAAGTTTTGGAGAGTATTTTTTTGTTGCAAATAGCTCAAGTGCTTCATGCTTTCCTAATTCGGTATTTTCACCTCCAAGCTCTAGCAAGTATTTTTCTTTCACAAAGGTCCAGTAAAGTTGTTTTATAATGTTGCATCTATGGGCAAACCGTGATGAGAGTTGCAAGGAGATTTCTTTCTCCAGTTTACAAGTTGTATGAAAAGCGTTTAGAAAGACAGATTAAGAAAGGCAAAATTCCAAAACATTTAGCAGTTATAATGGATGGCAATAGGCGTTATGCTGAGAATTTAGGAATACTTCCACATGAGGGTCACAAAGAAGGTAAGAATACTCTAGAAAATTTGTCTGATTGGTGCCGAAATCTAGGTATTAAGTATTTGACAGTTTATGCTTTTTCTTTAGAGAATTTTAATAGAGATAAAAATGAGTTGGAGCCTTTAATGGACCTTTTTGAAGAATCATTTATGAATGCAGGAGATGATTCTAGGGTACATAAAAATAAAGTTAGAATAAGGGCGATTGGTCATCGAGAAATGTTACCTAATAAAGTTGTTAAGGCCATAGAATATGCAGAATCCAAGACTAAGGATTATACTGATTTTAATTACAATTTAGCTGTAGCTTATGGTGGTCGACAGGAACTAGTAAGATCTATGGAAAAAATTGCAGTGAAAGTTAAACAGGGTTCGTTAGATCCTAAAGACATAGATGCTGATTTAGTATCATCAAATCTGTACACAAGCGGTTTGCCAGATCCTGATTTAATATTGAGAACATCCGGAGAAGAGAGAATTAGTAATTTCTTATTGTGGCAATTAGCTTATTCAGAATTATATTTTTCAGATGTTTTTTGGCCTGAGATGAGAAAGATTGATTTCTTGAGGGCAATTCGCTCTTTTCAAAAGCGCAAAAGACGTTTAGGGAACTGACAGACAAGTTTTAACCAAGCGTCTTATGCAAGGCAGTATGATAGAGCGTTATGCGAGGCTTCCAATCGATAGCCCGAGGCAGATAATTCTGTTTGTAGCTCTTTTTACAATACTCATTTCTCCATTTATTCTCCAAGTTAAATTTGAAACCGATGTTCAAGCTTTTCTTCCACAATCTAATGAAGTTGAAGCCTATGATGAAATAAATGAGGATTTTGGTAAAGATTCTAGTGTTGTTCAACTTTATTTGACTTCATCAGTAGATGGTAATGTTTTAACTATAGATAATTTGAATGATATTTTGCAGTTGCATAATGATTGTGCTAAAGTTGTAGGAGTTAAAGATGTTCTTTCAGTTGCTGGTTTTTTTGATTCAGCTTTGATTGATTCAGGACTTTCTCTTGAGGGTCTTTTGCAAGAAGAAGAACCCTGGCAATTCGTGTTCGATTCCATATCAACTCAAAGTGGCGGTAATTACACTTGGAATGAAGTCGATTTTGTTACAGATGTTTTGGTGGATAAAAATTTGAAAATGGATCCTGTATTGGATTTTGATAATGATGGTGTAAGGACAGCGCCTATTGCAAGTTCTACAATAATAATGATTAATCTTGACCCTGAATTGAATACGGAACAGAAAAAGGATGTTGGTCAAAAAATTAGAGTTTTAGCAGATGAACATAACTCTAATTCAGGTAGTGAGATTCAGGCAGATGCATTCTCAGTAGATTTACTAGCATATGACGTAGATCAGTCTACTCAGCAGACAAATCTATTGATGGCCTTAGGAATGCTTGTAGTGACGACAATCCTATTATGGCTATCATTTAGAGATTGGAGTTATGTTTTATTTCCTATTTTAACATTAATATTGTCAGTTTTCTGGACATTTTCTTTTGCAGGCATGTTAGGCATTCAGCTGACAGCTTTAGCCGTGGCAGTTATACCTCTAGTAGTTGGTTTAGGAATAGATTTTGCAGTTCATATAAGTCGCAGATATCAAGAAGGATTGAAAATAGGAAATTCTGTTGAGGAATCGTTATTGGATGCACAATTGCATACAGGTCAAGCACTAACACTAGCTATGTTCACTACTGTTATTGCCTTTTTATCAGGCATTAGTGCAGGAGTTGGACCTGTAAGAGATTTTAGTTTACTTTGTGCTATTGGAATTTTTACATCATTTGTTTTGACCTTGTTATTTTACACATCCCTTAGATATCTTCTTGATTCAAATTCAGAAGATAATCTTACTGTGGTCAAAGGTTCAGAATTAGTAGATAGATCAATATCTCGTGCTGCAGATGTAGTAGATCAATATCCAAGTGCTATAATTTCAACGGTAATTATTTTGACTTTAGTAGCAGCATTTTACGGTTCTAATGTAGATACTTCATTTGGATTAGAGGATTTTTTATCAGATGATTTGGAAATAATGGTAACTGCAGATAGTCTTCAGAATGATTTTAGAGGTGCTAGATATTCCCAGTCACAAATTCTAATAGAAGGGCCTATAGCAACTACAGATTTTCTGAATGGTTCATATGAATTTCAATATGGTGAGCAGGGTACAGATAATGATGGCTTAAATGGAGATAGATATGCGATTAAAGTGGGTTCAATGGCCAGGGTAGAGTCTGTTTATGAGGTTATTTACGAAGCAGTTTATTCAGAGGAATATAATGTAGGTCAAGGTAATGATGCAACACATCAATGGGTAAAAACCAATATTTTCAGAGTTTCATCAGAGGAGACACTTTTGATAGGCTGGACTATAGATAATTCATTATCTTCTTCTACTCTTGACGGGGAAATTTTCTGGTATGATCAAAATAATGATTTTATCAGTTCACAAAAGATAGTATGTAATAGTTTAAATCCAAATCTTTCATTGTGTTCTAAAGCTTCAGTTAGTGTTCCACCAGAAGCTCATAAATCAAGGATAAAATTTGAACATCTTAAAATTCAAGAAGGTTTAACAGAGCCTCTTGTTTCAGGTATTAGTGTAAAAAACGAGAAAGAATATGTATATGTTCAGTCATTAACAGATACATTTAATTTGACTTATAAGGCTAAACCATATAGTTCGACTAAAGATTCAGATATCAAGAATTTGTATGATTATTTGTACCAAAGAGATTTAGATATTTCGGATCCATTCACGGGTGAAACCTATTCAGATAGGATAAAACATGTTCTTTACAGAAATATGAATGGAGACTATACATCCTCGGTAATTCGAGTATATTTAGGCCCTTCAATGAATTATGAGTTAGATAATGAAGGACTTGAATTTATGCGTACTGAGCTCTCAGAGAATATACCTTTAATTTTTTCAAGTAGTAATCAAGAAGATCAGTACAAAATTAGCATAACTGGAGGTCATGTTCTTACTAGTGTTACAGTTAATGAGATACAATCAACTCAAATTAGTTCGACATTATTGTCTGTGGTTTTAGCAGCTATTGTTTTGACTGTAGTTTATCGTAATTTAGAATTAGGTCTTATAGCTACTTTACCAACAATTTTAGCTACAATATGGATACTAGCAACAATGTGGCAGGTTGGGATAACCTTGAATGTATTGACAGTAATGGTTACAGCATTAACAGTAGGTCTTGGAATCGATTATGCTATACATATAGTTGAAAGATACAGAGAGGAGAGCGTTCATAAAAGTGAAAGACAAGCGATTGAATCAACTATTAAACTTACAGGTTCAGCCATTCTAATATCGGGACTTACTACAGTTTGTGGTTTTGCAGTTTTATTCTTATCTCCTATGCCATTAGTTAGAAATTTTGGAATAATAACTGCAGCTACAATAGTATACTCAATTATTATAGCAATTTTTGTTCTTCCGAGTATGATTTGGTTTTCTAATAGAATAAAAGAATGGTATTCTAGTCAAATTTCAAGTTAGTTTTACGTTTTCTTCTCTTTTCCCACAACTCTCTTGCTAGTTGTCTCATATCTTCTACAGAGTCTGATTCATCAACGATTTCAGCACCTAGCAATGTTTCCATAGCATCCTCTAAAGTAATTATTCCTTGAGTAGCTCCATGTTCATCTACAACAAGAAAGACATGTTCTCTCTTTTTCAAAAATTCATCAAGTAATGTAGCTACAGAATCTTCAGGACTAACTGTTGACAATTCAGAGATTACATCCTCCATTTTAACATTTGAATCTCCGTCACTATTTAGTTCCATTATTTCGCTTCTAAATACTACACCAATAATGTCATCCAATCCTTCATCAACTACAGGAATTCTTGAGAATGGAATAGGAGAATATTTCTTTATCACTTCTTCAATAGTAAAGTCTTTGTGGAATGTCATCATAACAGTACTAGGTGTCATTACATCTTCAGCCAGTATTTTGTCTAAAGTAAGTAAATTTTTGATAACGCGTGTTTCTTGCTTTTCCAATGCACCTTGTGTTTCGCCTATCTCAGCTACAGCTATCATTTCTTCACGTGTCATTTCTTTTTGATCTTCATTACCTTCCGATATCTTCTTAGAGAAATAGTTTAATGAAATTACAATTGGCCAGGTAATCCAAATCAACATATCCAGCATGTATGCCGCAGATGGAGACATTTTCTTCCAATATATAGCACCTAAAGTTTTTGGAATTATTTCAGAAAAAACTAATATTAGTATAGTTAATACTATGGATGCTGCTGTAAACCATTCATTACCCAGTTTGTGGAATTCAGATCCAACACCTGCAGCACCTACCGTGTGGGAGATAGTATTGAGAGTTAGTATTGCAGCTAGTGGTTGATCTATTTCTTCTTTTAATTTTTTTAGTCTTTGACCACTATTTCTTTCATCTTTGCTAAGTATTTCAATATGTGACCAGGTAACAGATAAAATTATTGCTTCTAAAAGTGAGCATAAGAAAGAAATCCCTAGAGCTAAGAATAGAAAGACTGTTATTCTACCTAAATTTAGTTCATCACTACCTAATCCATCAGATACAGATGTAAAAAAAGATAAAAAACTCACTAAATTAAAACCCTCCTCCATAAGAGAAAAATCCATTTTTTTGCGAATAACCTAGAGATACTAAGCTTCTAACCAACTGCTAGAAACCTCTGGTACCATTTGCCCCACAGGGCCTTAGATTCATAGTGTGCTATGGAAGCTTCTTTATTAGTCCTTTTGGTCAAATTAAGTTTTTTTGGCACAATCATTATAACTACGCCCTCTACGGCGCCAGAATGGCACGTTTTCCTGAAGCCGAAGCCCGCATGTTCAACAAAAAAGTCTGCATGCAGTGTAATGCAATAAATGCCTGGAAGGCAGTTAAATGTCGTAAATGTAATTACAAAGGTTTGAGACCTAAGGCAAAAGAACAACGCGGTAAGTGATTATTCCAGTATTTCTACACCATTTTCTTTTCCAATTATGATTTTAGTAGCCATATTTAGAAACAGTCCAGTATCTTTTACACCATTAATCTCTAGGAGTTTTTTGTCTGTTTTCGCCGGATTTTCAATTCCTTCAGGAAATTTACAATGATAGATGTAGTTTTCATTATCAGTTACAAAAATATTTCCATTTTCTCTAATTCTAAGATTAGCTTCACACCCTAATTTTTCAATTTCAGAAGCTATATTCTCGTGGTTTTTAGAACTAACTTCAACAGGAAGTTCTCCTCTACCTAATTTTTGGACAATTTTCCCTTCATCGACAATTATAATTAATTCTTTTGCTTTTTTTTCAACTTTCTTTTCACGTAATAGAGCTCCACCCAATCCCTTAATCAGAGACAAGTCAGGAGATACTTCATCGGCCCCATCAATAGCAAGATCAATTTGTTCAGCATCATCAATACCAATTAACTTTATTCCTAGTTTTTCAGCCTGTTCTTTTGTTCTTATTGATGTGGGCATTCCTATTATTTTGAAATCATTATTTATTTTAGATCCTATGATATCTACAGCTATTTTTGCTGTAGAACCAGTACCTAAGCCAACAATCATACCATTTTTGACAGATTTAACAGCCTCTTTGGCTGCATTTCTTTTTGAAATATCCTTATTCAATAGTATAGACCGCCTTCAGGCTCTGAGATTTCAGCTTCATTAAGACGATTTTTTACTTTATCAAGAGCTTCATCAAAGTCTTTAGAATTAATTTTTACTCTCTTATTTTTGATTGCATGCATTCCAGCTTCTACACAGAGAGCCCTAAGATCAGCACCAGATAATCCTTCTGTTTCAGAGGCTATTTTCTTATAATTTATTCCTTTAGCTATTGACATTTCAGCAGTATGTATTTTTAGTATCTTTAATCGAGCTTCTTCTTCGGGAAGTGGGATTTTGATTATTCTATCAAACCGACCAGGTCTCAGCAAAGCCTCATCTAGAATATCAGGCCTATTTGAGGCAGCCATTATGGAAACATTTCCTCTAGGTGTAAATCCATCTAATTCACCAAGTAACTGCATTAATGTTCTCTGAACTTCTCTATCTCCAGTAGTTCCAACATCCATTCTTTTAGCACCTACGGCATCTAATTCATCAATAAAAATAATACTTGGAGATTTTTCTTGTGCCAATTGGAAAAGCTCTCTAACTAGTCTTGCGCCTTCTCCAATATATTTTTGTACCAATTCGCTACCAATTAGTCGTATGAAAGTAGCATTGGTTGCATTTGCAACAGCTTTTGCCATGAGTGTTTTTCCAGTTCCAGGAGGTCCTACAAGCAAAACACCTTTTGGAGGTTCAACTCCAATTTTTGAAAACCTTTTTGGGTGAAGCATTGGTAATTCTACGGTACTTCTAAGTTCATCAACTTCCTCAACCAAACCCCCAATGTCTTTGTAATTCTCATTGGGTTTGCTATCTACTTCAGCACCCATAACTAGTGGATCCTTAGTAGAAGGCAACGTTTCCAAAACAGCTAATGTTTGTCGATGAAGGGCAACGCGTTCACCTACCTCTAATCTTTCTTTGTCGATTCCTTCTGAAATGTGGACTACAAAGTCAGGTCCACTGCTAGATTTTATACTGACCCGACCATCTTCTAGACAATCCGTTACAGTCCCTATTACTTGTGGTGGAGCTCTTAATCTGGCTAATTCTCCTTTTAAGTGAGCGTTTTCCCTTTTCATGCGGGAAATATCAGATTCTAGTTGACGTTTTTCAGATTCAAATCTCTCTGTTTCTTCAATAAGCCACTTATTCCAGTCTTCACCTTTTTCGGGCGCTGAGACGTCACCGTCATTTTCTTCAGAGGCCACTTATAATCACTAAACATTTAATTGGCTTAGATATATATGAGTTTCTGATTTGATATGCTTTGCGAAATGTGCGGTGCCGAATCTGCCTCTTTAGAATCTAGAAAAGTTTCAGGTTCCATTCTTAGACTTTGTAGTTCTTGTGGAGATATGGGTGCCCAAACAAGTTATAGAGAGTCCATAGGCCACAGAGCATATGTGGCCCAAACTTTGGAAAAACGACAGCAAAAGAATAGATATGAGGAAATAGAACCTGATGAATTTGTTTTGTCCCAGAATTATGGCTTAATAGTTCGTAGGGCTAGAGAAAAGGCAGGTTTAGATCATGCGGCACTTGCTAGCAAGATATCTGAAAAGAAATCTATTCTGACTTCTGTAGAAGCTGGGAACATGAAGCCTAATGAAAAATTGATAAAGAAGTTAGAAAATTATTTAAAAATAAAATTGACCGAAAAAGTAGAAAGTTCGAATCAATCACCACTATCTTCCTCAGGTAAGGCTCTAACTATGGGTGATCTTTTGAAGCAGGCAATGGAGAAAGATTAAGCTAAGTAGATGCACAAAATCTATTTGTAGTAACTTTCAAACTAATAGATTAATGGGATTGTTAGGTCGCCAGTTTAAGTTAGAGCGTTCATCAGAGGATTCGTTACTTTTGGTTTTGTCAACTTTAACTTTCACAGTATCACTTTTTTGTGGTTATATGGAGGCCGGAATAGGTAAATTAATTTCTTTGCCATTATTCGGTATTGAATTTCATTTAATTTCTACACCAGTTTGGTTGTTTTCTGGGATTCTTTGCTTAATTTGCCTTCAGCAACTTTTTTACAAAATCTGGACACACGGTGTTTGGTTAATTGGAGTTTATTGGCTAACTGCTTTTGGAACGATTCTTTTGTTTATAATGTTTGATCAAGGTTATGTTTGGTTTATAGTTAGTCTAATCTTAATTTTATTAGCTATTTTCCTTATGTATTGGATGATTCTTGAAATTTATGGATTAAGATATAATATTATTGGTCAAGTTCCTGAAGCTGATAGAGCAATAAGTCTTACAGATTGGTTGTTATCAGTACCTTCATTTTTCATCTGTACGTTCATAAGTTATTATTATTATACTAAATTATATTTGGATGAAGAAGGTTGGTTTACCTTTGGCTATGCTTCAGAGGGATATCTTATCTTCCAATTTGGTGTCTTTTTCTCAGGTATGTATATTCTCTATATTCCTCAAACTTTATTAGGAGATTACTTAGAATTTAGCGACTTAGATATCAATACTAGTTATAATGTAGATGAAGAAAAAGTAGAACAAAGATTAGTAGACTATTCAAAAAATTATAATGAAGGTAAAATCCAAGCAACTTTGGTAGATCTTTATCGCATGGCTGATGAAGAACCAGAAGCTTGGGCTCAGTTGGGGGAATTTTATCCAGAATGGAGTGTTGAAGAAGTTAAATTATTTATAACAAAATTAGAAGCTTTGAGCTCTGAAAAAGAGTAATTAGTTATACAACAAAGGTTAAATAAGATTTTTTTTACAAGATATATAGAGTTTCATAATTTGAAACTAAACTTATTGCGCGGCAATAGGAGAAAATCAGTGAGTGAAAATAGTGGTTTACCAGAATGGACAGCACAGGCCCTTGTGGCCTTAGGAGCAGTTTTCCTGCTTATATCAGCATACGTTATGGGTGTTATGGTACCGAATGGTTTACTTGCCCCTAATGATTTCGATGCCAATTTTTACTTCGAAGGAGATATCGAAACTTTTGATATAGATAGTGATAATCGCACTGGAGCTTTCTTTGATAAAGTAGGTAGCGGTTCATATGAGCCTACTGCAGCTACACCAGGAGGTGGCGCAACTCTAAATGTAGTTGGTAAACCAGATGGTGATGATTATACCATACTCACTCAGAATTTCAGTCTTACTCAAAATGGCATTAATGGTGAAGGAGATTGGTTAGGGACAATATCAGATACAACTGATGACCCTTCAATGCTAAACCGAAAGACTTACGAAGTGGATGGAAAGCAAGGAACTTGGACACCGACTAATCTTCCAGAAGAAGGTAAAACATATGAATTCCCAAATCCTGTAAATGGAGCCTATACTGATAATTTTACATGTTCAGACAAAAGAATGCTTGATGGTCTCGAAGTCATGACTTGTGTTGCTGAATCAGGTGAAGGTGAAAAAATGGAATTTGTACCGGGTGAAGGTAGTGATTTGAAAACATTACAAGAAACCTTTGAGAGTTACAATGCTTTAGGTGGCCCTGGTGCGGCACCTATGTGGTTTGATTATAGAGCTGAATACTTAGTTGGAACTGAAATAGGAGGCGTGGTCGATAGAGTTTTCAATGTTACAGTTTACATGAGTGTTCCACAATTAGTGTACTTAGATTCAGAACATCCTAATATGTTCAATTTTACAACAGAGTATGAAGGCCGAGTAGGTGGTGTAAATACAGCTACATTCATCAATAGATACTACGACGCTACAGGATTCAGATCAGGTTGTGTTGTGAAAGAGGATTCAACAGATGAGTACATCCATATTATGGGTTATTTGAGAATCTTTGAAACTTTTTATGATGAAAATGGAACTGCAATAACACCTGATGAAAATGATGATGGTTTCCGTGATTCTTATGGCGAGCAGAGTTCGGATGGATGTTGGGCATCACCAATGAATCAATTTGGAGCTTCAGATGGTACTTGGGAAGAATTGGTAAATGTTACATATAATGTTAGTAGAACAACAACTCAGTTCCAGGATGGTCATTATGATCCTGATGGCGATGGATGGGGCTATGATTTCTTCTCACCAGTTTGTAAAACTATAAGTTATGTGGACAAAACTTGTTGGGTTCCTGCAGAAGATGCTGCATGGCCAAATGCAATGCATAATCCTCATCTTCAGAATTATACATACATGGGTGAAGAAGTGTGGGATGCAACAAATGCAGGTGTAGCATATCATTTCAGAGCTAATGAGAAGAATATATCAGGTAATACAGGTTCATTATGGCAATCTACTTTGCAGACTGGTTTGGACATGCATTTCTATGAGGATGTTTGGGTAGATCCAGTTACAGGAACAGTTCTGGACCAAAAATATGACATCCAAATTAAAGTTCCAGATGATGGTTCAGCTTATTCTAATCTCATGTTGAGAGATATTGTAGCTAATTACACAGCAGAAGCAAAAGAAGGAGCTGCAGATAGCGCAAATATACAGGCGCTTGCACAATATTACCAAGGTAATGATGTAGTAGTTCTAACTTTGAATGGTGCTTACACTGACGAAACAGTAGATGAACAAATTTCTGGACAAATAGAGAGTGTTGATGCTTTAACACTTGGTTCAAAGACTTTACCTTCAATATTAATTGGTGGTGCACTTGTTTCCCTCTTAGC
>CAZYZI010000032.1:0-14258 GCA_964651915.1 uncultured archaeon
TAAAGCATATTTGTTGAGTTATAGCTAAATAGTGTCCATTTGTCCATAGAATATGGACTTATTGACTGATGATGAAATAGCAAATCGAATAAGGATGGTAGGGCCTTGGGAATATGATTCTGAAGAAAAAATGTTGATTAGGGAAACTATGTTCAAAGATTTTATGGAAGCTATGGGTTTTCTAAACAAACTAGCTGAAGCTGCTGAGAAACTTGACCATCATCCAGATATGACTCTTTGTGAATATAATCGTGTGATCATCACAACTACCACACATGATGCTGGCGGGATTACTGATAATGATATTCGATTAGCCCAAGGCTTTGAAGAAATTTTAGAAGGTTACGACTAAAATTACAAAAATGGCCGAAATAAAGAAAATCGGCCCTATTTCTCTTACATTTCGATTCACAATCGGATTTCTTTGGTTAACTTTTTGGTCTTTAACGACGATGTGTTTGATGTTGTTAGCACTTCCTTTTCGTTCTCTTAGAATTAGAATTGGTAACTTTTGTGGCAAAATGATAGGGCCTGTTGTAAGTAGACTCGTTGGTGCTAAAATTGTCAATCCAGATTCTGGCAAATTAAATACTTCCAAACCTGCTATTTTTGTTAGTAATCATTCTTCTGCTTTAGATGTTTTTATTGGAATGGCGCTCTGTCCTTATGGCGGATGTGGTGTTGGTAAGAAAGAAATTTTGAGGATTCCATTCTTTGGTCTAGCTTATTGGCTTGCTGGACATTTACTAATTGATAGAGGAAATAATACAAAGGCTGTTGCTTCAATGGCTAAATTATCTAATTTTGTTAAATCGAAGAATTTGAGCATATGGATTTGGCCTGAAGGAACAAGAAGTTTAGATGGAAAACTAATTCCATTCAAGAAGGGATTCGTACATCTCGCATTAGCAACTGGATTGCCTGTTGTTCCTGTTATAGTTCATGGTGCACATAAGATTTGGCCTGCAAAAACCATGCAATTTTATCCTGGCGAAGTTAAAATTGAGGTTTTGGATCCAATAAAAACTGATAATTGGAGTAAAGAAAATTTGGACACTCATATTGAAGAAGTGAGAGGGCTTATGACTAAGGCTCTATTGTAACTTTTCTTCATAGATTATACACGTGCTTGGCAGTGCCACCGAACAAGGCAGTCGTCTGCGCCTCGTCGCAGCCACGCGCTATTGCGATACGCTTGAAGGAGTTCCATAAGACTGTGTAACTACAGCTCGCCTTGTCCACAGGGAAGTTCGATTCAAACATACATCGATTCGCACCGAAGTGGTCAATCGCGAAATTGATGTACGGTGCCATCGCCTCAGCAAGTTCTTCCGATGTCGGAGGTACGGCGCGTTGCTCGAAACCGAGTCCACACACCGGCATAGGCAGTCCACCCAGTTTCATGTAAACGTTAGACTGTTCTGCAAGCTTCTTGATATTATCACGCCACTCGTGAGCCACTGTGCCTTCCCAGCCTCGTTCACTCTCGAACCGACAGACGCCGATGGGCATCCCGAGATGATTGCAAATGATAGGCAGTTCAGGGAACGAGCGAGCAAGATCGGTAAGGCTCGGAATCTGTGGGTGATATAGCCAAGTCTCAAAGATTAATCCACGAGATTGTAGTTCGGCGATTCCCTCGCGGAATGTAGCGCCAGCGAGTTTGTCATTGTTCTCAGCTACCTGGAAGACTTCGGCACCTTCGCCGAATGCACATGGGTCACGTATTCCTCTAAAATTCTTCCCGGCTGCAATGTGAGCGTCAAGCGCCTCGCCTACTGCTCGCCCGAGTGATAAGTCGACTTTTCCAATTATTCCAGCGCAGATGAGAGTACCACCCAGAGCGGCCGTCTCTTCACTAATCTTTTGGCAGTAAGCAGTCTCGCCGACGGACTGCATCGGTTTCGGGGCAGATTGGTCGTAGAATGCGCCGCACTCTAGGTAGACTGTGTGCGTCACGTTGTTCCCTGCCAGGTCTGCGCAGAGCTCTTCCAGGAGGTACTGGCCCATTGCATTACGGGCACCAAACGTATTCACAAAAGGTACCGAAGTGTTACCGCTTCTGTCCTCCCAAAGATGATGGTGTGGGTCGACGATTGGCAGGAGTGGCTCCATAGGCCGCTCGTCAACGAGCGAAAGCCAATCTGAGAGCACAGCGGGTCCCGGAGGTAGAGAGTTCATGAATTCGTCAGAATTCCCATTTCCTTTAGCTTTTCTGGCAAATAGGTATTGGTAACAAAGTCGAGACCGTATTTTGCCAAGGCCTGCTGTTCTGATTTCTTACCAAGTTCCAATTGTAATTCTATTTCTCCTCTCCAATACTTACTTTTGAATCTTGGATCGCTTTGTATAGATTTGAGAGCACTAATGTCTCTATCGGTTAAATCATCTGAAGGAAGCTCGTAATTGATTATGTCTGATGGGGTAACGCCCAGATATCTGGCGCTTGGTGTTGCTAATATGTGGGAAATATGGGCTGTCTTAATTGCACCATAAGCAACTGAACTGTAAATTCTATAGGACCAAGGATCGGCATCTGTAAAGAGAAGTAAAGGCAAGTCTGAAGCTTTGTGCAATCTTTGTAAAAAACGTCGTGTTGATCGTGCTGGTTGGCCTTTGATATGAACTAATATTGCATCATGAGTTTCATCAAATCCATTTTCTACTAATCTATCAAACATTCCTCCGGTTTCTATTGCAATTATACATTTTGATTTGCCAAAATCGTTAAAAGTTATTTTATTATTTTCTACATTATAAGGTATATTGTAGCCAGTATCGCCCACGTCATTACGGCAATTTATTCTCATTGGCTTTCCTTTGCGATTAACTTCAGTTAATGTAACGTCGCCCAGAATCTTTGCACCATCTTCTTCTGGTCTTATTTTAAAATCTTCACGCTGAAAATGTGTAACTATTTCTAAATCTTCAATTAATTTATTTGACTCATCTTGAGCATGAAATTTACCCAGTTCCCACGCCTCTGAAATATAGTATAATTCCCTTAATGTAGAAGATTTGCTCTGGCCTGCCATTTCTCTAATAAAATCTAACAAATATGTAGTTCGAAGTAGCATGTATGCTCCATCCAATTTCTTTGCCGTTCTAGTTGTTTCTGATTTTCCATACTTCCAAACTTTAGACTTTTCATCAAAAATAATGTTATTTTTACTTCGGGTAGGGATTGACATCTCCGGTACTTTGCCGGCGCTCAGCTGCTTGTAAATTTGTGCAGCTATCTGTTCTAATTCGTGTACGGCTGTCGCCATAATTCCCTATTGAAATGGGGTTTTAGATTGAATGGGGTGTCAAAACCCCAAATTATTATTGCTCTCTGGTAAATAATCAAATATGGAAATTATGCAAGTTGTTCTATCCTTAAGTCTCGGATTAGGCTTAGCTGCAGCTTGTGGTTTCCGTGTTTTCATACCTCCTTTAATGATGGGTGTAGCAAGCAGATTTGATTTGTATGAACTAGAAGGCTCATTCGTTTGGGTCGGTGGAGATTGGGCCATTGCAGTATTTGCTGCTGCAACATTGTTAGAAATCGGAGGTTACTATATTCCATGGATTGATAATCTGTTGGATACTGTTGCTACTCCGGCTGCAATCATAGGGGGTATTTTCGTAACTTCAGCAAGTTTAGAAGGTGATGTGGATCCTTCAATTCAATGGATTCTTGCTGCCGTGGCAGGAGGAAGTACTGCTGGTGTTATTCAACTTGGAACTGTGGCTACAAGAGCTGTTTCAACAGGGACTACTGGCGGATTAGCAAACCCGATTATTTCTACGCTAGAGTCTGTTGCCTCGCTTATTTGCATTCTTCTTTCTTTTTTCTTAGCAATTATCATTCCTTTTGTTCTTCTTTTCTTAATTTGGAAAGCAATTGAATACATTACAAAAAATAAAGCTGAAAGTACAAAATAAAAGACAAAATATAGACCGTCTTTCCTTTAGGAGTATGTATCGTCTAATATTTTGGGAGTTTTAATATCATAGAATCCTCAAATTTAATTGCTATGCTGGTTTTTACTTTACCGGTATCTTTGTTGCCAGGGCCTAACAACCTTCTTTCTGCAGCACATAGTTCAAGATATGGATTCAACAAAAGTTTACCGTTAATTTCGGGAATGGTTATTGGTTGGTTTTTACTGGGTGCAGTTGTTGCTTTTGGAGCTTTGTTTATTGAAGAAAATGAAAATCTTTTGAAAATTCTTACATACATTGGAGTTGTATATATTATATATTTATCTTATCAAATTTCAGTCGCTTCACCGGTAGATGAAAAAGATATTTCTGAGGAACGGCTAGGAATGGGTACTGGAATCGTTTTACAAATTGTCAATGGAAAGGCCTTCATCCATTTGCTAATTTTAATGACTACTTTTGGAACTGTTTTTGGAACAGATTTGATTGGAAAAATAATTATTGTGGTTCTAAATGTAGCGATTAAATTGGTTGGCTGGTTTGGGTGGGCATCGTTTGGTAGTGCTTTGACAGAAATCTTCAGCGACCCTAAATCTGGCGTTTTGATAAACCGTATACTAGGATTTTCACTGTTTTGTGTAGCTGTTTGGATTGCTATTCCAAAATAATTTTGAAAGAATAGGTAGGACTTAAATAACGCGTAAATTGTGAATTGTTATGGACGAAGGTACAGCCTTATTGTTTGTTGGCGGAATTTTATCATTTATGGGGGTTTTAATGAATATAAATCCTATTAAATTCGATGAGGATTTATTAGGTGCTCTCGAAGGTGAATTAAGTGACAGGGAAAATATGCTTAGAAATTTCGGAGCTCAACTTAGAACTGTGATTGGTGCTTTAGCGATTACTCTTGGAATTATTGCAATTTATAATCGTAATTTGGCTGAAAATGATGCTGAAAATTTATTAGTTTCAATGGGTATTGGTTTTGTTCTTTTGATGGGTGTCATTGCTGGTGGATATTACAGAGGATTTGTTGATAGGCTTATTATTCCTCCACTCGTTATTTTTACGGTCCTTAGTAGCATCTGTTTCTATGCTGGATTGATGTAAATTTATGGCGTTGCCACCAAAAGATCATCCGAGATACAAATCGCTTTTAGCAAGAGAAAAATTGGTAGAAGCTTCAGATGTTGTAGCTAAGCAAGGACTAATTGCCCACGGAAGAGGAGAAGCGTTTGATTATCTGTTAGGAGAACAAACATGTCTGGCTGCTTTGAATGCAATAAAAGCCGCATCTTCTGCAATTTTATCTGCTAAAAAACCTGTAATTTCTGTTAATGGAAATGTAGTTGCTTTGGCTGCAAGAGAAATTGCAAGACTTTCTGAAGTTAGTGGAGCTAAAGTTGAAATTAATTTGTTCCACAGAACTCCTGAGAGAATCGCAGGATTGACTAAAATGATGAAGAAAGTGGGTGTTGATGCTCTTGGTGAAAATGCTGATGAAAAAATCCCAGGATTAAGTTCTGAAAGAGCTAAATGTTGTTCTGCTGGGATTGGTTCTGCTGATGTTGTTCTTGTTCCATTAGAAGATGGGGATCGTTGTGAAGCTTTAGTTAATATGGGGAAAAAAGTGATTACTATCGACTTAAATCCTTTGTCAAGAACATCTCAAACTGCCCATATAACTATCGTAGATGAATTAACTCGATGTTTACCGCTCCTTTCTGATTATATTAAAGAAAAAAAAGGAATTAAATCATTCGATAATAAGCAATGCCTTTCTGATGTGCTCAATTATATTTCAGAGAGAATTAGTTCATGAGTGTCTTGAACATTTTATTTGTGGGGAGTGATGATGTTGCGCGTTCCATTGCTAAAAAATCTGATTCTAGAGATGTAGATAATTATGTATACAAAGATTTGAAAGAAGATGGCGCTTTCTCTACTATTTCGATACTAAGACCAAAGAATTATCCTGAAAAACCTAAACCCTTCTTTACTTCATTAACCGTTTCGGATTTTGGTATAATAGAAGTTAACAAAATTGATGGTGCTTTTGGAGAAACTATTGTCTCTATGGCGTGTGCTGGAATAAATGAGGGCTTAATCGTTGTAAATCCTTCAAAAGACGAATGGGTTGATGAAGAACAAGTGAAATCTTTGCTCCAACAAGCAGCCCTTTCAAATTGGAAATTCATTGAGAATGATGGTGTAGTCATAAGGGAAAAATTAATTGAAGTTCTTAACAAAATTAAGCCTAACGATGATGATGGATTTGTCATGGCTGTTGATCAAGCTTTTACTGTAAAAGGAGTGGGGTTGGTCGCTGTAGGGCACGTACAATCTGGAAAAGTTAACAAACATGATGATGTGATTTTTGCTGGATCCGAAGGAAATGCAATTGCTAGATCCTTACAAGTTATGGATTTAGATGTAGATGTTGCTAACCTTGGAGATAGAGTTGGTTTGGCGTTAAGGACGGCTGGTGCCTTCAGAGAAGATTTATTGGGTAAAGGATCTATTTTGGCTGATTCTAATGTTCGCTTTGATGTACAATCAAAATCGCAATTTGAAATAAATAAAGCTGTATTTCAAAAAAATGAACTTGCCGTAGGAGATGTTATTCATTTCTGTAGCGATTTGCAATTTATTGTAGGAAGGATTACTAAAATCGATAATAAAATCAGTATTGAATGGGATTTTCCAATTGTCCTGAATAAATCTTCACAGAGAAATCCCTTGATTATTCAATTAGAGGCTAAACCGCGAATTATGGGTTTTGGAAGTTTCTAAATTTAGTCTCCTGGTAATCTATAATCGCCTAGGTTGACTTTTACCATTTCATCCATTTCTTCAACGGTTATCAATGGTGTAATATTTCCTTTAAATTTTCCAGAAGCTGCAATGTTTAGGGCCATTCCAGTTACTGTTGTGTGATCTGGAAAATCCATTATTGCAAGAAAATCAGTACTTCCGTAGCACCAGTAATATGCTTCTAATTTTCCACCTAACGATTCTACAATCCTTGTTGTTTCATCTCTTCTTGCTGTTCCGCCTTCATTTAGAAGGCCTTTCACACCATCTGATGTATAGCTTCCAGAATACATGAATTTTGACATAGGCTTGTAACGGTATAGTATATTTTAAATCTGTGTGTCTTTCATTATTTTGATGAAAAACAGTTATTCTCGGCAAGCACTGATTCCAATTCACTGAGTATGGTCCTGGTGCAAACGAGGGAGCTTGCCAGACAGGCGTACCTGTCTCGCCTGTAGCGCCATACACGCAAACTGGATGGGGGGTTGTTGACCCTACTATAACCCAAGCAATCATTGATGATTTGAATGGAGTTTCTCCTTTGGGTGACAAAGATTTTGATTGTGAAACGTATATGGATTCCATAATGGTTGCGAGAGAAGCGTATTGGTAATTCTTTGATACCGTAGTTCTAATAACGCCGCGATTATTAGTGGAATATGAAAGAGATCGTAATGAGCTCGATGGCTCCAGAACCGATCGGTCCTTACTCTCAAGGTGTTGCGTCTGGAGGATATGTGTTCCTCAGTGGCCAAGTTGGTCGTAAACATGATGCAACAGAATTAGAGAAGGGTGTTGCTGCTCAAACTGAGCAAGCTATTCTCAACCTGAAGGCCGTGCTAGCTGAAAAAAATCTAACCTTAGATAACGTAGTAAAAACAACTGTTTTTCTTGCAGATATGAATGATTTTGCAGAAATGAATGGGGTGTATGCCCAATTCTTTGATGAGAACTCTGCTCCTGCCAGATCTACAGTTCAAGTTGCTGGACTGCCGTTGGCCGCAGATATGGAGATCGAAGCTATCGCTTCATTGGGATAAATCCGTAAGTGGTTTTATCACCCCTCTACTGAGAAAATAATGTACATCATTAGTGGTTCAACTCACCAACGACTCGGTGCGTCGTTGGCTGAAGAAATGAACGCTGAATTTTGTGGTGTTGTAAATCGTCATTTCCCTGATGGTGAACGATACATTCGAATTCTAATGGACGTTGCTAGCCAGGATGTTGTTGTAGTCCAAAACACATTTCCTGATAAGAAAATTGTCGAATTATTGTTGATTTTGGAAGCTGTAAGAGAAGCGGGTGCAAAAACTGTCACCTGTGTTATTCCTTACATGGGGTACTCTAGACAAGAAAGAGTATTCCAAACTGGAGAAGCTCGATCTGCAAGGGCAATTGCAGGAGCTATAGGTGCTATGTGTGATCGAGTTTTCACTATCAATGTTCATACCCCTGCAATTTTGAAATTCTTTGGATGTGAATCAAAAGATATTAACGGTTCTAGAGAAGTTGTAAGATATTTGAAAGGATTCAAGCCTGACATGGTTGTGGCTCCTGATGAAGGGTCTAGAGACCGATGTACTCTTGCTGCAGATTTGCTTAAAGTACCAGTTCATGTAATGAAGAAAGTTAGAATTGATGGAAGAACTGTTGAAACAACTTCTGGACAAGTGAATGTCAAAGGTGCAACTGCAGTGATTTTGGATGATATCATTTCCACTGGTGGAACAATCGCTACTGCTGCAAACATACTGCGCGATGGTGGTGCAGAACGTGTCTTTGCTGCCTGTACACATGGATTGTTCATCGAGGACGCTGCAAACCGTTTGAGAGTTTGCGACGATATACTTAGTTCGGACACTTTAGAAGGGGTTTACACTAGATTCTCTGTAGCTCCTGCTATCGCTGATGCGCTCTAATGTTTTGGAAAGGCCCTGTCTTTACTAGAGATGGATTTGTTGATCAAACTATCAATTTAGAAAATTGTGAAGTTGTAGAAGGGTTTGATGGTGAAGAAGATGGAATTATTGTCCCTCTCTTTCGAAATTGTCATACACACTTAGGCGATACGCTAGCAAGAGATACTGTGCCTAAAAATCTGAGTTTAGAGAAATTAGTGGGGCCTAGTGGATGGAAACATAAATGGTTAGAGAAAAATAACATTGAAGATTCTGTGATTGCGGGTATGAAGGAAATTATTAGTTCTGGAACTGGACTAATTTTAGATTTTAGAGAAGGCGGTGAAGAAGGATTAAGTGTCTTTGAAAACATAGAATATCCTGGAACTGCTATTTTGTTGGGCCGATCTAAAAATGGAGAAGAATTGCCTGGGAAGAATGCTGGAATAAGTAGTCTAAAAGACGTGGCGAATTCTGCAGATCTTGCTGCAGCGGCTCGGAAAAAAGGCGGATTAGTAGGAATACATCACTCAGAAAATGAAAGAGAAGATATTGATAGTTTGATTGGGTTGGCTCCTGATTTTGTAGTGCATATGTGTCATGCTTCAGATGATGACTTGGAAAAAGTAAAGGATGTGGGAATTTCTGTTGTTGTTTGCCCTAGAAGTAATGAATATTTTGGAAATCGGCCGCCTCTTGAAAAAATGATTGACTTGGGTCTGGACATTGGTTTTGGAACAGATAATGGAATGCTGTGTAGTGTGAATATGTTAGAAGAAATTCGATTTATTAGGGAAGAATTCAGTTCTATTGAGCTTGATTCTATACTTTCTATTGCTTGTTTTGGCCTTGATGATATGTTTAATAAGGATGGAACTTCAACTTATTCTAATCTAGAACAAAGTGGTTGGATTCTGCTTTCACGAGTAGAAGAAGACGAATACGAATCCGTATTCAATACCAAATCTGAAATTCTAGGTGTTCGCTGGAGAAATTAAATGGACTTTCAAAAGGTCATTGCAGTCGCAACCCGTAGAGGGATTTTCCAATCTGCATTTGATGCCTATGGCGGTCTAGCAGGATTCATTGATTATGGTCCTGTTGGCGTGAAAATGCGAAGAAGAATCTTAGAAACTTGGAGAAAACTCTACGTTATAGATGCTGGTTGTTTGGAATTAGATGGGGCCCTAATCGGTCCTGAAGCTCTGTTCCAAGCTTCAGGTCACTTGGGTGAATTTGATGATGCTTTAGTGAATTGCGAAGATTGTAAGAAACAATTTCGTGCAGATCATTTAGTTGATGGTGGTGAAGAGATGTCAAGAGATGAATTGGCAAAGGCAATCTCTGGAATGGCGTGTCCTGGTTGTGGTGCTACCCTCTCAGAAATGACTTCTTTCAATCTCATGTTTTCAACTGGTGTTGGGGCTGGAAAAGGGTTGCCTGGTTATCTACGGCCTGAGACTGCCCAGAGTATATTCTTGGCTTTTCCATGGCTTCTAAGGCAAAATAGAGGGAAATTGCCTTTCGCTGCTGCGCAAATAGGTCGATCCTTCAGAAACGAAATTTCTCCACGACAAGGGCCTTTGAGAATGAGAGAATTTACCCAAATGGAAGTCGAGCATTTCTTTTTACCAAATGAAGAACCTTTACTTTCAGATGATTTAAAGAATGTGACAATTAACCTCCTTGACGCTAATGGAAAAGAAACATCCTCTACGGTAGGAGAGGGCTTTGATGAGGGAATTATTGGTTCTTCACTGGTGGCTTGTCACTTAGCTCGAGCTCAGAAATTTCTAACTACTATAGGTGTGCCAGACAAAAAATTGAGATTCCGGCAACATGGTTCAAATGAGATGGCTCATTATTCTAGTGATTGTTGGGATGGAGAGATTAACACCTCTTTAGGTTGGGTTGAGGTTGTTGGTGTCGCCCATAGAGGAGATTATGACCTTTCTGCCCATGGAAATGCTTCCTCTAAAGAATTTCGAGTTCCTGTTCCCGGAACTGAAAAAGAGACTGAAGTTTGGGTTCCTAATATTGGAAAACTAGGAAAAGAATTCAAAGGTGATGCGAAAATTATTCTTGAAGCCATTAAAAATTCTGAACTTAAACCGGGATTTTCTGTTGATGTTAATGGAAAAACAATTGAATTAAATTCAGAATACATGACTCAAAAAACTGAAAGAAGAAGTGATATGATTTATGCTAATGTTGTAGAACCTTCGTTTGGTTTGGATCGTATTCTTTATTGTTTATTAGAAAGTTCTTGGAAAAGTGATGGAGAAAGGGAATGGATTTCACTTCCTCAAGAAACTTCTCCGTATGATTTGTTAGTTGCTCCTTTGATGACAAAGGATGGGTTAGATGATAAAGCTCATGAGATAATGAAATCTGCAATTGGTGTTGGTATTGATGCGTATTACGACGAGGCAGGTTCTATTGGTAGGAGATATGCCAGAGCAGATGAAATTGGTATTTTCTTCTCAATGACTGTTGACCATCAAACTTTAGACGATGGAACTGTAACTCTGAGAGAAAGAGATTCCAAAGATCAGAATCGTCTTTCTATTGAAGATGCATTGAACAAAGTCAGGCGATAATGTCGGCAACGCTTGTTCATATTTTAGCTCTGGTTTATGGAGTTCCATTCATTCTTATTGGTATTGAACATTTTCGAGAACCTCAGAAATTTGTTGAAATTGTTCCTACATATCTGCCGTTTCCTCTCTTCCTAGTCTATTTGACGGGTGTTATGGAAATTGCAGGCGGATTGGGAGTTATCTATCCAGAAACTCGACAGCTTGCTAGTAGATGTCTAGCCCTATTCTTGATTGCTGTTTATCCTGCAAACTTTTACATGTGGACCAATGATGTTCCCTTTAATGGAACTAGACTGACTACTCAAGGGCATTTAGTTCGATTGTCCGTACAACTTTTGTTAATTATAGCAGCATTAGGATTTTCTGGAGATTTGCAAAAATTTAGGAGAGGTTGATGTTCCTTTTCTGGAACTATACAATAGAGGCTTTTTTTTGGATTATTTTAGCAGCAATTGCTCTTATTTCTCTTACAATCTTCTTTGCTAGTCCTAGAAATAAGCCTCGTGCGTCTGTAGATTTAGAAACTCAAGATGGGGGAATTACCGAAACCGAACAATATACCAAAAAAGAAAGTAGATTAGATGATGATTTTTTGGAACCTAAGGATGAAGACGCTGAATTCGAAGCTTTTGTCGAAAGTTTACCTGCGCCTTTACGGGCTATAGTTAGCATACGACTTGTTATTGGAATGATTTATGGGGCATTAATCATCGCTTTGGGATTCATAGATCTTGAAATTAGTAATGAAAATTATGGTTCTGTTCCTAATTTGATGGTTTTTTTTACGAGTATCTTCGCAGGTGTAACTTTCTCATATGGCGTATATTTAGATTCTCGAATAGCTACCAAAAGTGCATCTAGATTGATTGCGATATATTGCTTGTTTTTATTCCCTCTTTCATCGGGATTTGGGTATCTTGAAGCAGGGATTTTAGCCTGTATTGCGCTGACTTATTCTAATGATTTGATATGGTTTTGGAAATTTTTGGCCCACGGAAATCCTGTCTGGGGGGGCGATATACAGACCTGGTACCAATTCTTATTGTTTTTGCTATTGATTGCATTCTTTTGGTTACCAATCCACCTTGGCTTAATTGGACTATGAACTTTATATTTTTGAAAATGAATTTATTGCATTTTCTAAATCTTCATCCGTAATATGAAGGTGGAACACTGCTCGAATTGTGGAATCGTCTGTAGATAAAATGTCGACTCCTTGTTTTGACAGGTTTTCAATCGTTTTTTCGGTATTCCCTTTTCCAACCTCAATAAAAACAATATTTGATTGAACGTTTTCTGTATTGATTGAAAATTTTGGCATGTCTGCCACTGCTTCTGCAAATATCTTTGCGCGCCTATGGTCTTCACTTAATCGTTCTATGTTGTTTTCAAGCGCGTATAGTCCTGCTGAAGCGATAATTCCTGATTGTCTCATACCTCCGCCGAACATCTTTCTCCATCTGTGTGCTTGGGTAAGATCTGCTTTGCTTCCAACTAAAACTGAACCAACTGGTGCCCCTAGGCCTTTGGAAAGGCATATTGAAACTGTGTCGAAATCGCGAACCATTCGGGCCGGGTCTGTACCGCTTGCAACTACTGCATTGAAAAGTCTTGCACCGTCCATATGCAATTTGCAATCTTTTTCTTTAGCAACTTTGCAAATCTCATCTAATGTTTCTTGCGAGTAAACGGTGCCTCCGCCGCCTTGTGAAGTGTTTTCAACACAAACTAAACTTCCATTTGGATAATGAGATAAACTTCCTTCTGCTTTTCTAATTGAATTTGATACTTCTTCTGGAGTCATCAATCCATTTTTAGCATGGACTATTGCTACGGAACAGCCTGAAAGTGCTGCAAAAGCTCCTCCTTCATATTGATAAACGTGACTATGTGCTTCTGTAATTATTTCGTCTCCTGGAGAGGTGTGTGTACGTGTGGCAACTATGTTTGACATTGTTCCGGATGGGACATACAGTGCCGCTTCTTTTCCAAGTATTTTGGCTGCTTTATTTTGTAACTCAATCACTGTCGGATCGTCACCTAAGACATCATCTCCAACGATTGCTTTCGACATTGCGTCAAGCATGTCTTCTGTTGGCTGTGTGACTGTGTCGCTACGGAGGTCTATCACGGGCTTGCGATCAAGTAGATCCCTAATACCGTTCCAATAATGGTATGGAGTAAGAATATTGTTTGGTTGTCTTCTCTAGTTCCCCATGCGAAAACCGTACTCTTCAAACCAACATCTCCTCGAACCCAAACTTTCTGATTGAGTAAACAGTATCCTACATACACTAGGATAACTGCCCCTACTGCAATTCGGAGCAGCTCCTGTGGTTCCATACTTAACTCCTAAATCTTCTGCTTACAAATACTAAGGATGCTCCGGCAGCCATGATTCCAAATCCTGGCAATGCTGAAGCTTCTTCTTCTATTTCTTCGGCATCAAATTCTATCAAAGTTGTCTTTTCTGGATTTTCAGCATCTGCATTAGCATCTACTTGTGCTTCTGCTACAGATGATTCAATTGGCATCATTTCTACTCTATATCCTTCTTCTTTCAAATTAGGCATATCCATGTTGATGTATGCTGGGTGTCCGTTCTCTGCGTCATGGAACCAAATGATTTCTGAATCACAGAATGGGTCGTCATAACATTCTTCATCATGTTCTCCATCGTGTCCTGAACGGCTACCTCCAGGAATGAGGTCGTCGTCACTGTCATCATCATCGTCATCGCGGCCTTCGTCGTCTTCGTCTTCGCCGTCACAGTCATCGTCATCTCTTTTTGGATTATTCTCTGAACAACTGTCTGTTGGGAATACTTGGTATCCTTCGTATTCTGTTCCGTCAGATGCGGTTGCACTTTCTTTTTCTCCTGTTTCGAATGCGTAAGGTATAGGTTCAAACTCCTCAATTTCATGAACTGAGTAAGGACCAAATGCGAATCTGTTATTCTCTATTCTCAAATTCAACCTTTTGAATTCCTCTTCTGCTGTTTCGTCACAGT
>CAZYZI010000033.1:0-13817 GCA_964651915.1 uncultured archaeon
ATTAATCATTTGGAGAATGCTCCAAGAAGAAATACGGCTCAACACTAGTTTTGCAAGTGGAAAAGGATTCTACTCATTCCCCCTATTAGTAGCAATCAGTGGAATATTAGCTGTTACTTTTAGTGATGAGCTGATGGCAGATATGGGTTATTTTGAATACCTAGAAGTTTTACATTTTGGTTTAATTTTCTATGGGGTTTTTGCAGGGTCTTTAGCTTTTTTTGGAAATGAATTCTTAGAAAGGATATTTGGATATCTTGGCCTTATTATTGGACTACCGACGACGCAACCTATTACACAGAGAAAAATAACATTGCTATATTTCATCAAAGAATTTATTTTTTACTCTTGCTTCACTCTGTTACCTGCATTCTTAGGAGGGCTGATTGGAGCCTCTCTTAACGGCATCTCATTAATCAATTTAACCAAATTCGGAATTTCTTTATCTTTCTCATTTTTAATGGGCTTATCTTTTGCCTATTTGATTTCAAGCCTCTATCGAATTTCATGGAAAACCAGTGTGTTTGGTGGGCTAACAGCTGTAGCTCTATATGCACTATCTGTTCAGAACATCGCAATCTCCTATTCACTAGAATGGTATCTTACTAACGAAATTGAAAATTTGATTTACTCTGTAATTACAATAAGCCTAATTTCCACTTTAGCCACATTACTTGTAACTGATTATTATGAACAAGGACCAATACGTACAATTGGATATAATGATAGATTGAAAGAAGATATCAAAACATTTTCTTGGGCTAAGAAATACTCAAACCCTACCATAATATCTAAAGAAAGAATAGACCTTCAAAGAAGCAAAACCGGGACAAAAATGTTTTTTTCATTCGCATTCCCTCTTGGGATCTTAACATTTATGAATTGGTTTATAGACAAAGGATTACCTATTCAAATAGACTTCAATACTATCTTTTATGGTGTTATGGTCGGATTTTTTGGAACAATGATTTACTCGTGGTTGAACACCATAGATAGCCCTACCTTCTATTCCACATTGCCTGTAACCGTTTCTGATGTTGTTAGAGCTAGGCTAGTTTTATTTTTTACTATTACGTGGTGGATTCCACTTTTATTTCTAACTCTAATTGCATACATGAGCACGGAAATTAATCTATTGCCAATAGGAATCATAGTGATGATTACTGTGGGAATGTACATTGTAAACTATACTGCATGGTCAACTGGCCTTAGGACAAATTCAGCTTTATTTGATGCCATTGTATTCTTAAAATTCTTTGTCGTATCTGTCCCTCCAATGATAGCTATGACTATCCTGAGTTTAGCTATAAATTACAGTCTTTCAGCTGTGTTAATCGCTCTATCTCTAATATGTGGAATTCTCGCATTATTTAGTATATTTTTCTATAATAGAATAGAAGTAAAATGGAAGAATGAAACATTCGATTAAAAATAAATAGAAGGGCGGAATATAAAACAAAATGACTAAAAAAGAGGGAAAAAAGGAAAAAGCACCGGAGAAGAAGAATAAAAAACAATACAAAAGAAGATTTAGAGTAAATAAAAAATTAGAAGGGGATACTGGAACTATATTCATAGGATCTGAAGATCCATTCATGTATTTTCCAGATATGATGTCTTACTTAGAAAGAGAAGAAATTACTGAAGTAAAATTGAAAGCTAGAGGAAAATCAATTTCTAACGCTGTTAACATAGCTGAACAATTTAAAAATAGATTCAAAGAACTTCATGCTGAAGTTAAAGATGTTAAAATAGGAACTGAAAATGTTCCTAAAAAAGACAAAAAAGGAACTTTTCGTATGTCTTTCATACAAATAACTCTTATTTCAAATGAAAAAAGTGATGAATGAAATTATATTTATTTAGCCTCAACCATATTTCGTCTCTCGCTTGAGGGTATGACTCTAAGCTGCCCTCCTTCAAACTTCTGATTGTAAGGTCTATTGCTAACTTTTGAGAGAGCAATCGCTAATGCTGCAACTTCGGAATGTGGTTGATTGCCTACTGCAACATTAAAATCTGAAAACTCAAAAACCCAGGGAGGAACCTTCTCAGCCCCTACAATGAATAATAGAGGTCCTTCCATTTTCTTAATTTTTTCAATCTCCTCATCTATAGATATTCCAAACATTGTCAGGTGTATTATTGTTCCCTCCCAGTTTTTCACAAAACTTTTTGGGTTGGACAAAGTTCTTATCTCAAAATCCCCACCAAACTTTTCACCTACATCAGAAACAGTATCTACAATTCTATTGTCTGGCCTATGAAACGAAATTCTCACAGCACCAAAAGCTCTTGCTGTCAAAGCTACATGTGTTGTGATCCTTTTGTCCCGCTCAGGACGATGCCCTATCCTTAAAACTTCATAAGAGACCATAGAAGCCTACTCATCTATAGCCAAATCATCTGGTGCATCTTCACCTTCTACTCTTTCCCGTATAATGTCAAACACAAGACGGCCCAAAACGGCTGTCCCAACACCAACAACAATAAGGAAAAGACCATCCGTCAGTTCAATATTCTTTGTACCAACGGTTACAACCTTCGACATTATATCTATAACACCGGCAGTAATTGCTCCAAGACTAATTACTGTAAATATAAACCTGATAATATTTATGTTAAATGTGTTGTCTCTAACATATGTATCAATTGTTCGTGATACTTCAACACAGACTATTGCTGATAACAAATAAGGCAGTATTCCATCCCATCCTAAAAAGGAAAGAACCATTGCTGGGACTCCGAGATCTTTTGATAAATCCATTTGTTCGATCCCTTGAGCTACGCCAACAACAAACAATAGAATAGCAATAAGCCAGACATAGGAATATATTGAAACACGTTCACTAGTCGTCAATAATTCATTATAGAAAGTTTTGAACTCATCCTCCCAACCAGCAACTTTCACAAGCAAATAACCGCTCAAAATAACCCAAATAAGTCCTGAAGCAATTTCAGACAAACCTAATATTCCTGCCAACCCCCAGACAAATACAATTAATGCAATAGGAAGGATAAATTGTCTTTGAACTTTCGGATCTTCCATCTTATGAACTATTGTGTACAATGTATCTTCTATAGGTCTAGACTGTTGAACAACTACCATTCTAGTTGAATCAATGCGAAGTCTAGAACGAATAATAGGTTCTAATTCTCTATCTTCAGCACCATCACTGACCAAAATAGCCCTAGTTGCCTTTGTTTTAATAATAACCTGGTCTAAAGTATTAGCTATTTTCATATCGGATTTAGTACCAACTCGTACATCTCCACAGATGGTAACAACCTCAACTGTTTCACCATTACCTAACAATTCATCATATGTACGAATGGCTTCTAACATTGTATTCGTATCACTCTCTTCAGGGTCTGCTAAACCTAACTCTAGTGCAGCCTTAACATTTGGTTCCCTACCCAATACAGGACTTCTAATTCCTGTCTTTCGACCCAAATCATTGTCCCTATCAATTGCAATTACTAGCAACCCCATCTATGATGTACTCGTATATCTAGTATATAATTGTTACTTTCGCAATATTCTTTAAATATTAGCTTTTATCACGCAAATTTCACACAAGGTGAGATATGGCTGAGTTTAAAACCGTAATAGCAGATCCAAAAAGCAAAACTACACACCAAAAAGTCTTGTCCGAAGACAAGTCCAACGCTCTCGTTGGTAAATTTATTGGAGAAGAAATAGATGGTATTTTTGTAGAACTACCAGGATATAGATTAAAGATAACTGGAGGATCAGACAAGTCAGGAGTCCCTATGAGAGGAGATATCAATGGGAACCAGAGAAGAAAGATTCTATTGAAAGACTCTGTTGGGTTCAATCCTGTAAAGGATGGACAACGCAAGAGAAAATTAATCAGAGGAAGGACATTGAGTGCCGATATTTCACAAGTAAATCTAAAAGTCGTCGATTACGGACCTAAATCTATAGAGGAGCTACTGAAACCAGAGGAGGCTTAAGTTGTCTGCTTCCCCTCAACCCGAAATAAATATCGGAATGGTGGGGCATGTCGATCATGGTAAAACAACACTTACTCAAGCCTTAACTGGGAAATGGACAGACCAACATAGCGAAGAAATGAAAAGAGGTATATCCATAAAATTAGGATATGCGGATGCAGATTTTTATCATGTTAAAATGAAAGATGGTACTGAGCACTATACTTCAGAACCGGACAAAAAAGAATTCAAGGGAGGGAAATTAGAACATTTGAGAACTGTAAGTTTCGTCGATGCTCCAGGACACGAAACGCTAATGGCTGTAATGCTAAGTGGTGCTGCAATTATGGATGCTGCTATTCTAATTATTGCTGCAAATGAAAAGTGCCCACAACCACAAACTCGTGAGCATTTATCTGCTCTTGAAATCATGGGATTTGATAAATTTATTATTGTTCAAAATAAAATAGATGTATGCTCTAAGAAGAGGGCCGTAGAATCATACAATGAGATTAAGGATTTCTTAAAAGGATCACTTTTGGAAGATTCACCAATAATTCCAGTTTCAGCTCACCACAATAGAAATATTGATTTGCTAATAAATGCCATTGAGGAACTCTTTCCTAGTCCTAATAAGGATTTGAAGAGTGATTTCAATATGAATATTGCTAGATCTTTTGATATAAACAAACCAGGGACTCTTCCAAAGAAAATAAAAGGTGGAGTACTAGGAGGTACCGTTAGTATTGGTAAAATTAACGTGGGTGATAAAATTGAAATCCGACCCGGAAGAAGCACCAAGAAAGGGCTTGAACCAATAACAACTGAAGTTAGCAGCTTACACAGTGGAGTATCTAGAGAATCTTTGGGACCAGGAGGGCTAGTTGCAATTGGAACCAGCCTAGATCCTGCAATGACAAAATCAGATTCATTATTGGGAAATGTCATAGGGAAACCAGGAACACTACCTCCGGTATGGGACAAATTTAGTGTAGAAGCAAAATTATTAGACAGAGTGGTGGGAACAAAGAATATTCAGGATATGGATGAACTTAAAACAAAAGAACCACTTATGATAACTGTAGGAACTAGAACCACTGTTGGAATTCCAATAACTGTTAGAGAAAATATAGTTGATATTAATTTGACAATCCCTGTTTGTGCTCCAGTGGGGCAAAGAATAGCTCTGAGTAGAAGAGTTGATGGAAAATGGCACTTGATAGGGTATGGAATTATAAAGGAATGAAAACCGTCTTAACAGATACTAATATAATTTTGTGGACTTTTAGTGGAGGACCCGATTTCAGGGAGGCGATATCTGAAGCTATGCCAGGAGCTAAAATCAAAATTCCCACATGCGTTATTACAGAGTTGAAAAAACTAAATACTAAAGAAGCGAAAGCTGCTTTGGATTTATGCCAAAAACTGGAAAATAAAAATATTGGAAACGGTTATACTGATGATATGCTGTTTGAAGCGGCAAAAAAGGGCGATATTGTTGCAACTAATGACAAAGATCTTTTGAATCGATTAAAAACCCTTAAAATTAATGCTCTTAAAATAAGAGAAAAAAATAAACTAGTATCAACAGAAGGAATATAGAATGGAAAGAAATAAGATACCTGATATGCCAAAAGTTAAACTATCAAAAGAACAAATTTCTAGGAAAAAAAAACTTCTTTACGAAGAAATAAAACAAATTAAATTAGAAGATACGAATATTACAAAATTACTAGATTCATTTGCTGATTCAAGTTTCGAAGCGAGAAATATAGGAGAGGCTGCAAAGCTTTACTACAATAAACTGCAAACTGATAATGCAATAATTTGGTCTCTTTCGGGAAGCATTTTTAGTGCAGGCCTAAGGCAGATAACTATAGATGCGATAAAAGCAAATTGTGTTGATGCTCTAGTCTGTACTGGAGCCTTATTCGAACAAGATATGTTGGAAGCCCTAGGCCATAAACATTACAAATGCAGAACAAATCTAAATGATGCTGAACTCCAGGATTTGTTTATTGATAGAATCTATGACCATCTTCTCGATGAAACGGCTCTAAGACAAGTTGATTTAACTTTCAAAAAAATAGCAAAAAATTGCCCTTCAGGAAACTACTCAAGTCGCCAATTCATGGAAATTTGTGGTAAATGGCTATCCAATACAGAAAACGTCCAAGAAAGTGTTATGCAGGCTGCATTTGAACACAAAGTGCCTATCTTCATTCCTGCGATTAATGATTCTTCTATAGGCATAGGTTTAGCTATGAATCAAAATGACAAAAATAGTATTTCGATAGACTCGATAAAAGATGTCAGAGAAATAGCTTTAATGAAAAGTAAATGTGGAAATTCGGGAATTATTATAGTTGGTGGAGGCGTCCCAAAAAATTATTCTCAAGATGCTGTAGTTATGGCTGAAATGCTTGGATATGATGTAGAAAAACATTCCTTTGGAATACAAATAAGCACAGCAGACATGAGAGATGGTGGTTTATCGGGTTCAACCCTTAAAGAGGCTATATCATGGGGAAAGAACGACCAGAGAATGGATGAAATAATGGTATGGGGTGAAGCTACTGTTTTTTTCCCACTATTAATGGGATATATTTTTGAAAAAATGGAAAACATTAGTCGGAAAGTTCACAAACTAAATAATATATTCCAGTCTAACTAATATAGCCACAATTAAGTCACAAAAAAATGAGATAAAATTATGAAAAAAGGATACAGACAACAATTACCTGATAGAGATCCCCAAGAAACAGAAGAATGGATTGATTCCATAGATTCAATTATTGAACTTAAAGGTGAAGAAAGAGCTAGATATTTGTTACAGACATTAATTAGGGAAGCTAGAGATAGAAATATTGCAATTCCTCTCATGACAAATAGCCCCTATGTCAATAGTATTCCTCCAGAATCAGAACCTGAATATCCTGGTGACGAAATTATCGAGAAAAAAATAAGGAGAATTATTCGTTGGAATGCTGCAATGATGGTTTCGAAAGCAAACAAAAATTATGCAGGATTAGGGGGGCACATCTCAACATATGCCTCGGCTGCAAGCTTGTATGAAGTAGGCTTTCACCATTTCTTTAAAGGTAAAAACAATGGCATTGGTGATTTTATCTATTACCAAGGACATGCATCTCCTGGAATTTACTCCCGTGCCTATCTGGAGGGTAGATTAGATGAGAATAATTTAGATCATTTTAGAAGAGAAGCCTTTGCAGAAGGTCTATCCAGTTATCCACACCCAAGGTTAATGCCCGAGTTTTGGGAGTTTCCTACTGTATCTATGGGACTAGGCCCTACAAATGCAATTTATCATGCAAGATTTCTAAGATATCTTCAAGAAAGAGGTATTGCAGATACTTCCAATAGCCGAGTTTGGGCTTTCTTAGGTGATGGTGAATGTGATGAACCTGAAACATTACACGCTTTACATTTAGCCCACAGAGAAAAATTAGACAATCTAACCTTTGTAGTAAATTGTAACCTCCAAAGATTAGATGGACCTGTTAGAGGAAATGGTAAGATTATACAAGAACTAGAAGCTATTTTCAGAGGATCTGGATGGAATGTTCTAAAAGTTCTATGGGGTAGAGATTGGGATGAATTATTACAAAAAGACGATATGGGTCACCTTCTAAGGAAAATGAATACGACTGTAGACGGAGATTATCAAACATTAGCCGCTTCAACTGGCGATTACATACGTGAAAACTTCTTTGGTCCTGATGCTGAATTAAGAAAATTAGTTGAACACTTAAATGATAAGGCCTTAACAAAATTAAGAAGAGGAGGGCATGATTCTACAAAACTTTTTGCAGCTTACAAAGAAGCTACAGAACACAAGGCCCAACCTACTGTAATTTTAGCAAAGACTGTCAAAGGCTGGGCCCTTGGTAAAGGATTCGAGGCTAGAAATATGACACATGGGAAAAAATCCTTAGAAAAATCAGATTGGCAATATTTCAGAGATTTATTAGAAATTCCATTCACTGACTCTGAATTAGAAGAAATGCCTTACTATAAACCAACTTCAGATAGCGAAGAAATACAATATCTTAGAGAGCGCCGAGATAAATTAGGAGGTTATTTACCTTCAAGAAAATCAACATACAGTGGATTCCAAATGCCCAAAAAAGATGTTTTCTCTGAATTTGATAAAGGAACTCCAGATAATCAAGAAGTTTCAACTACAATGGCGTTTGTCAGATTATTAAGAAATTTAATGAAAGATGAAAAAATTGGAGATCTTATAGTTCCTATTGTACCCGATGAAGCAAGAACCTTTGGTATGGAGGCCCTCTTTACAGAATTTAAGATTTACAATGCTCAAGGCCAAATTTATACTCCAGTAGATTCACAATTATTACTCAGTTACAAAGAATCTGAAAGTGGACAAATATTAGAAGAGGGAATTTCTGAAGCTGGAGCGATGAGCAGTTTCACTGCTGCTGGGATGGCCTATTCTACTGTTGGTAAACCAACAATTCCATTTTACATATATTATTCAATGTTTGGATTTCAAAGAGTAGGGGATCAAATATGGTGTGCTGCTGATTCAAGAGCAAAAGGATTTTTGTTAGGGGCTACCGCAGGAAGAACAACGCTTAATGGTGAAGGACTACAACACCAAGATGGACACAGTTTACTAACAGCCACTACAGTTCCAAATTGTATTGCATACGATGCAGCCTTCGCATATGAAATTGGAATTATCATCAAAGAAGGTTTAAGGCGAATGTATGAAAATAATGAAGACGTTCTCTATTATTTAACCTTATACAACGAAAATCATCCTATGCCTGCTATACCTAAAAATTGCGAAGAAGGAATAATCAAAGGAATTTACAAATTCAAAGGAACAAAGAAACCCCAAGTTAGGTTAATAGGAAGTGGACCTATTATGCAACAAATTCTGAAGGCCGAAAAAATGTTATCTGAGTTAGGAATAAAAAGTGAAATATGGAGTGCTACAAGTTTTGGTGGATTAAGACGCGATGCAGATGAATGCGAAAGATGGAACCTTCTAAATCCTTCAAAGAAACCGAAAATTCCCTATATCTCTAAAGTTATTGGAAATACTGAAATGATTACAATAGTTGCAACTGATCATGTAAAAGCTCTACCTAATATGATTAAGAATTGGGTACCTGGGAAATATGTAACTTTAGGTACTGATGGATTTGGAAGAAGTGATACTCGAGAAAACCTCCGCAAATTCTTTGAAATTGATGCTGACCACATAGTGGCAGCCACAATAAGCACTATGTTAACTGAAGGGAAAATAGCGAAAGCAAAAGCTGAAGCTACTTTGAAAAAGCTGAATATTAATCCTGACGCTCCGAACCCTGCAAGAAACTAAATTTACATTCCAGGTGGCATTCCACCCATCATACCATCACTACCATCTGGCTCAGGTCCTTCTGGTTGTTTAGAAGCTATAACATCATCAATCCGTAATATCATTGTAGCAACATCTGTTGCACTGCTTAATGCCTGAGTTTTAACTCTAAGAGGTTCAACCACATTTCTTGATCTCATATTTACTACTTTACCAGTATATGCATCTAAACCTGCATGAGGATTGCGACCTTTCTGAGTATGCGCCTTTCTAAGTCCCATTAATGTGTCAATAACATCAAGACCTGCATTCTCAGCCAATGTATTTGGTACTACCTCTATTGCTTGAGCAAAAGACTCTATTGCCATCTGTTCACGTCCACCTATTCTTGGCGCAAACTTGCGAAGTTTAAGAGCTAATTCTATCTCTGCAGCACCACCGCCTGTAACTATCTTCCCATCTTTTACTACTAAAGAAACTACACCAATGGCATCATCTAAATTACGATCTATCTCATCAACCACATGCTCACTACCTCCTCTGACCAGTATAGATACTGCTTTAGGATTTTTACAGTCAGTTACAAAAGTCATATCATCATCTCCAATTTTGCGGACCTCAACAAGACCTGCAAAACCTATGTCTTCTTTTCCAATAGCATCTAAATTGGATACTACACGGCCTCCTGTTGCCTTAGCTAATGCTTCAATGTCTGATTTCTTAGCTCTCCTTATAGCCATAATTCCATGTTTAGCAAGAAAATGTTGTGCTAAATCATCAATCCCTTTTTGACAAATAAGAACATTAGCTTTTGTTTTATTAATTTTGTCAACCATTTTCTTGATTGTAGATTCTTCCTGATCAAGGAATGCTTGAATCTGTGAAGGATCATTAATTTGTATTTTTGATTCTATTTCAGTCTTTTTTATTTCAAGAGGTGCATCAATCAAAGCAACTTTTGCATTAGAAACACTTTTTGGCATTCCGCTGTGTACCGGCTCTTTGTCCATAATTATACCTGATACAAGCTCAGTATCTGATATTGAACCACCTTGCTTCTTTTGAATCTTAATATCTTCTCTATCTACTTCAGCAGCCTTTCCTTGATTCTTCGAAACTAATTTAACTGCTTTAACTGTTAAATCTGCCAAAAAATCTGCATTAGCTTCTGATGACTTACCTGTCATTGAAGTTATAGCAATGGATCTCAAAGTAGAATTATCACTACGCTTAACTGGACGTGCAATTTTATCTAATAATCTTAATGATTCTGCAGATGCTCTTCTATAACCATTAGATATTGCTGTTGGATGAACTCCTTTTTCCATCAATTCTTCAGCATTTTTTAGAAGCTCCCCAGCCAAGATAACTGCTGTGGTAGTTCCATCCCCACATTCTGAATCTTGTGTTTTAGCGACTTCAACTACCATCTTTGCAGCGGGATGCTCAACTTCAATTTCTTTCAAAATAGTGACACCATCATTTGTTATCACTACATCTCCCATAGAATCTACTAACATCTTATCCATTCCCTTAGGACCTAATGTTGATCTAACTGCTTCAGCTATTGCTTTTGCTGCTGCAATATTATTTTGTGTAGCTTTACGGCCACTATCTCTTTTTGTTCCTTCCTTAAGAATAACAACTGGTGCATTACCTGGAATCATTGTATCACATATTACCTTTACGAAGTGGATATATAAAAATAATCATAAAAAAAGCTAAATAAATGCTAAAAATAACAGAGAAAGGACAACTGCAGATGAAATTGAGTAAAAATTAACCCCATTATTACCTAAAATTCCTCTGTTTTCCAGCGTTGCACCCAATAAAGAGTCAATAATGCTGCCAAAAAAACCAAAAAATGCAGAAATATATAAATAATCTACCTCAAAAGACGAATAAAATGCGTGTTTTTCTTCAATTATCAGTACAAAAGCACAAAAAGATAGCATAGACATAGACACTGCTGAAAGTAAAGAAGCTGTAGTACCTTCTAAAGATATCCCTCCATTTGTTCCCGGTTCGACCTTCACTGTAGGATTAGTTATCAAAACAGGTTCTGGAGCCAAAACACCGATTTCACTAGCCATTGTATCTGCTGTTGCAGCTCCAATTGCTGTAGTAAAAGCAACCAAAGCTTGTTCAGGGGACAGAAAATCTAAACTATAGCATATAGCTACAATTGCTGGAACTATTCCATTTGAAATAACATTGGATCCGCCTCTTGTACCATGATCGCTCTCCTCTACCCCTAAAGCTTTTTTGTAAACTATAGCAAATTTAGTTGCTAAAAATGAAGTCCCTACAAATATCAACATCAGTAGAAGCCAAGTCCAATGTCCCAAAGTGCCTGTAATGAAACAAATAAGGAACGCTAAAGCAGAACCTCCTTGGTCTAAGACTTTTTTGAAAAAGGCAATGCCTGAAATAATCAAACTAATTAAAGAAATAAATAATACAGTTATAGGGTCAGGTAATATCAAGAAACGACCCTCACGGCCTCATCGAAATGTGCCTTGAATTCTTCCTTGATTTCTGATAACCTAGAACTATCTATTGCCTCTACAAACATTCGGATAACTGGTTGTGTATTCGATGGCCTTAGAAGAACCCAACCTCCTTCTAACCATATTTTCACACCATCAATAGTTTCTACTTTGAAACCCATATCTAAGAAGGTCTTCTCCAATTGATCGTTTACCTTGAATTTTATAGAATCTAAACACTTGAACTTTAATTCTTCATAAGGATAAGAAGGTATTTCGTCCGAAAGTTCAGCTAATGTAGAATCGGAAGCAACCACATGCTCTGCTAATTTCAAGCTAAAAATAAGTGGATCATCAAAAATAAATTCCGTCAAACCTGGTGCAAAGAAATGGGCTGAAATTTCCATTGCAATAGCTGCATTATGCTTCTTCAATTCTTCACATACAAATACATCACCCACTCTAATCCATATTAGTTCCCCCCCTATTTTAGGAATCTCGTCCTCTAATATCATAGAACAAGGTACGCCTGCAAGAACTTTGTTTGATCCTGGTTTAATCAAACTTCGTGAAGTTATTATCCCTATTTTTTCAGCTGAAACTGCTCTCGACTTATTATCTATAAAAACACATCTGTCTGCATCCCCATCAAATGCAATACCCATATCATATTTCCCCTGTTCCATTATAGAAATCAAATCACCCAAATTCTTTGGTGCGGGTTCTGACGGTCTATTAGGAAATCTACCATCTGGTGTATTGTTTATACTAAAAGTTTCAGCACCCATCTTCTGAAATAAGCGCTCGATAACAACACAACCAACACCATTACCTGGATCTAAAGCTACTTTGATTCCAGCCAAACTTCCTACTTTACTTGAAACAAAATCAACATAAGTATCGAGAACTCCTTCAGTAGAATGAATATTTATTTGGCCTTCAGTATCTGATTCAACTAAATCTTCCTCAAAAAATATTCTTTTGATTTCAATATTCCCCTCAGTATAACCTGTGCCATCTGGATGCCTAAACCTAATTCCGTTATACTCTGCAGGATTATGGCTAGCTGTAATGTAAACTCCTGCTAAATATGGCTCAGATGTTGAATTTGCCTTCCATGTAGTAAAATTTGCTACAGGAATAGGGACCATTCCAATTACATCAACATCAAAGCCTGCTTTGGAAATACCTATTGAAACTGCATTCTGTAATTCAGGAGAACTAACTCTTGCATCACAACCAATAGAAACTTTACCTTCTGTATGATACTTAAGCAAATAATTACCAAAGGCTAAACCTACTCTTTCTCCAATACTTGCATCTAATTCTTCTCCGTAAACACCTCGAATATCGTATGCTCGGAATATGTCCTGTGAAGCTTTCATTATTATGCCATTTAGAACGGTTTAAAAGAAATACTCTTAATAGACACTACATAATGAATTATTATGGCACTAACTGAATCCACAATGGTAGAACTAGGCTCTCCAGCACCTGAATTTAACTTACCCGATACAAATGGAAATCACATTTCACTTGATGATTTTAAATCTGAAACTTTAGTTGTTATTTTTACATGCAACCATTGCCCATACGCTAAAGCTGTAGAAGATCGTCTGATTACTCTTGGAAATGATTACAAAGGAAAAACCGATTTTGTATTAATTAGTTCTAATGATGTAGCCAATTATCCGGAAGATTCACCTGCAAAAATGGCTGAGAAACATAAATCAAAAGGTTATCCTTTCCCATATTTGTTTGATGAAACTCAAGAAGTAGCAAAAGCTTACAGTGCAGTATGTACACCTGATATATTTCTTTACAACAAAAAAAGAAATTTGGAATACAGAGGAAGATTGGATGATAATTGGCAACAACCACACAATGTAACTCGAGAAGAATTGCGAATGGCTATTAATTCAGTCCTAAGTGGAAATGAAATAGATTTCAAACAAGTTCCTTCGATGGGTTGTAATATCAAGTGGAAATAACTTCAGGCTTCCTCATCCGGCTTGTAT
>CAZYZI010000034.1:0-13700 GCA_964651915.1 uncultured archaeon
AAAAAGTAGTTTTAGCCCCAATGATGGATCAATCGGGAAGAGTACAATTTGGACCTGGAATTGAAGAAGTTATTCTAAGAGGTTTGAATAGAAGACCTTTGACAAAAGGAGACGTTGTAATTGTACCTGGATTAACCCTTATGGGAGGAAGATTGCCTTTTGCAGTCACAGTCGTTCAACCGAAGGGAATAATTCAAATTCAAGCTGATACTGTTATTCAAGTTCATGAAGATCCAATTAAAGAAGAAGAATTAACCACAACAGGCGTAGTGTACGAAGATATTGGTGGTCTTAAAGAAGAAATTAAGAAAGTAAGGGAAATGATTGAGTTACCTCTTAAACATCCTGAACTTTTTGATGCCTTGGGTATTGATCCACCAAAAGGAGTTTTACTCTATGGACCTCCTGGTACTGGAAAAACATTACTTGCAAAAGCTGTAGCAAATGAATCTGGAGCTAATTTCCTATCTATTCAAGGTCCTGAAATAATGAACAAATATTATGGAGAATCTGAAGCTCATTTAAGACAGAAATTTGAAGAAGCTGAAACAAATTCACCCTCAATTATATTTATTGATGAAATTGATTCCATCGCATCAAAACGTGATGAAACACAGGGGGAAGTTGAAAGACGTGTTGTTGCACAGCTTTTGACTTTAATGGATGGTTTGCAAGCTCGTGGCCAAGTAATAGTCATCGCTGCTACCAATAGACCTGATGCAATAGATCAAGCACTAAGAAGGCCTGGAAGATTTGACAGAGAAATAGAAATTGGAATACCAGATAGAGAAGGAAGAAAAGAAGTTCTACAAGTACACACACGTGGAATGCCTATCAAAAGAGATAAAAATGGTCAATGGAAAGAATTAAGTCACTTTGCAGATATTACACACGGATTTGTCGGTGCTGATTTAGCTGCATTAGCTAGAGAAGCTGCAATGAGTGCACTGAGAAGATATTTACCAGAAATAGATTTAGATGAACCTATCCCGCCTAAACTACTCCAAGAAATGCAAGTAAACAATGATGATTTCAAAGAAGCATTGAAGGATGTCGAACCTTCAGCTCTCAGAGAAGTAATGGTTGAGATACCAAGAGTAGAATGGAGCGAAGTTGGGGGATTAGAAGAAGCAAAACAACAACTCAAAGAAACGATTGAATGGCCATTAACCAACCCTGAAGGTTTTGAAAGACTAGGGATTACCCCGCCAAGAGGAATGGTGTTGTATGGACCTCCTGGAACTGGGAAAACCCTACTTGCAAAGGCTGTTGCAACTGAATCTGTAGCTAATTTCATAGCAATAAAAGGTCCCGAAGTCATGTCTAAATGGGTCGGAGAATCTGAAAAGAAATTAAGAGAAGTTTTCAGAAAAGCAAAACAAGTTTCACCATGTATCATTTTCTTAGATGAATTGGATGCACTAGCTCCAATTAGAGGAGGAGATAGTGATAGTAAAGTTTCGGACAGACTTGTTGACCAATTATTAACTAGTATGGATGGATTAGAAAATTTAGAAGGTGTAGTTATCATTGGAGCTACAAACAGACCGGAAATAATAGATCCTGCGCTTCTAAGACCTGGTCGATTTGATAGAATGATTCTCGTTAGTGAGCCTAATGAAAAAGCAAGAAAACACATTCTAGAAATACACACAAGAAATATGCCTTTAAAGGGAGTAAATCTCAACACTTTAGCTAAAAAAATGGAAGGATATACTGGTGCAGATATAGAAGGTGTTGTGCGTGAAGCTGCAATTTTAGCACTTAGAAAAAATCCTAAAGCTAAAGAAGTAACAATGAAACATTTTGATGAAGCACTTGAACAAGTTGCCCCATCCGTAACAGAGGATACTGTAAAATACTACTCAGAATTAGGTAAAAAGTTAAGATCAAGAACTAGGCGAAAAGAAAGGCGTAGTGAAAACGATCTATACATGTGATATGGAAATAAGACTATCAGACCTCAGGGATAAGCAAGTAACAACTGTTTCAGGTGAACGTTTAGGATACATCTCTAATGTTATACTTGATTCGACATCTGGAAAACTTAAAACTCTAGTTATCGTATCTGATGGAGATATCCCTGAAGGATATGAATTAGATTCAGAGAATATGTTAAATATTCCCTTTGAAACGGTTCGTTCAGTCAAAGACATGGTAATGGTGAAAATTTGAACCTAGAAAACCTACCCGATCAACAAAAAATAACTGCAGGATTCTATTATTTCCTTATTCCTTTAGCCCTAGCTTTTTGGGTTGGATGGGGTTTGAGATTCGGAGTCTGGACTGATATTGGCTTGTATGCTGTCTTGATTGTAATGATAGGATTTGGCCTTATTGGTGGTTTTGTATACGGTAAAGCAAAGTAAAGTCCCATCAATCTTATATACTCTGCACTAAAATCCGAAAAAGCTTGTATTTGATTTTGAATTAATAGATCATTACAGGGGTGCAAAAATGGAAATAACTGATACTATTTCGATAATATGGATTTTAGCATGGGTTTTAGCACTTGCTTTTGCTTTCTGGAAACTAAGATGGGTTGAAAGCCAAAGTCAAGGGACTGATGAAATGGCAAAAATTGCAGGCCATATTCGTAGCGGAGCAATGGCATTTCTTAATAGAGAATACCGAGTTCTAGCTATCTTTGTTGTAGCTGTAGCAATTTTACTATTCTTAGGATACAATTCAGATGGTCAAGGAATAATTGCCTTAGCCTTTGTTTTTGGAGCTTTATGCTCGGGATTAGCTGGTTTCATAGGAATGTGGGCAGCTACTGCATCTAACAGTAGAACTACAAATGCTGCAAGAACAAGTCTCAATGATGCTCTAATAGTTGCATTCTCAGGAGGATCTGTAATGGGTATGTGTGTGGCTGGATTAGGTGTAATGGGTCTTTCATTATTGTATTTAGGACTTGAAAATAGTTTTCCAGAACTCGATAATCGAATGTCTGTAATGGCTGGTTTCTCGTTAGGAGCTTCGTCTATTGCACTATTTGCTAGAGTTGGTGGTGGAATTTACACTAAAGCTGCAGACGTTGGAGCTGATTTAGTAGGTAAAGTGGAAGCTGGAATCCCAGAAGATGATCCTAGAAATCCTGCAACAATAGCTGATAACGTTGGAGATAATGTCGGAGATGTAGCAGGAATGGGTGCTGATTTATTCGAATCATTTGTAGGCGTTATGATTGGAGCTATGGTCTTAGCTGCCGCACAGGATCAAGAAGCTCTCGTTCAACTACCATTAACTTTGGCTGCTGCTGGAATATTCGTATCGATTATAGGAACATTTTTAGTTAGAACTGGAGAAGGTGGAAATCCTCAAACTGCCCTAAACAAAGGACACTTTGGAGCTGCAGGAATGATGCTTGTACTTTCTTATTTCATCATTGATTACATGAGTGATGATGGTTCCTTCGTTTGGAATGAGACTACTAGCTATACTGTAATGAATTTATTCTTAGCTACAATTGTAGGATTGGCTTCTGGTATTCTAATTGGCTTATTTGCAGAATATTATACTTCAGATGAAAGAAAACCTGCTCAGGATATTTCAAAAGCATCAGAAACGGGATCTGCAACAAACATAATCTCAGGTTTAGGAACTGGAATGATTTCCACTGCTTTACCTGTAATTACCATAGCTTTAGCAATGTTGCTTGCATATGAATTTGCAGGATTATATGGAATTGGTATTGCAGCACTAGGAATGCTCGCTACTATTGGAATTCAATTAGCAGTTGATGCATATGGGCCAATCGCAGATAATGCAGGCGGCATTGCAGAAATGACTGGACTAGAACCAAAAGTTCGTGAAAGAACTGATAAATTGGATGCTGTAGGAAACACTACGGCTGCAATTGGTAAAGGATTCGCTATAGGTTCAGCTGCGCTAACTGCTTTAGTTCTCTTTGCCGCTTTCACTACACAGGCAAATATTACAGAAGTTGATATTCTAAATCCTAAAGTTTTAGCTGGTCTATTCATTGGAGGTATGCTCCCATTTGTTTTTGCTGCATTCTCAATGCAGGCTGTTGGTGATGCTGCTTTTGAAATGATTGAAGAAGTTAGAAGACAATTCCGTGAAATTGAAGGGCTACTTGATGGAAAAGCTGATGCTGATTTTGCAAGATGTGTAGATATTTCTACTCAAGCTGCTATTAAGAAAATGGTGGCACCTGGACTCTTAGCTGTATCAACTCCTGTAATTTTTGCTGTCATTTTACCTACTACAGGGGTAGTCAGTGATACAGATGGTATGCAAATGCTGGCCGGTGTTCTTGCTGGCGTTACTGTTTGTGGTGTTCTAATGGCTATATTCATGTCCAATGCAGGTGGTGCATGGGATAATGCAAAGAAACACATTGAAGGAGGAGCTCATGGAGGAAAAGGCTCTGATGCTCATAAAGCTGCTGTTGTTGGTGATACTGTTGGGGATCCTTTCAAAGACACTGCTGGACCAAGCTTAAACATTTTAATCAAACTAATGTCTGTAGTTAGTCTTGTTTTAGCAGGGATGTTAAGTTAGTTAGTTTATAGAGAGGTCTGCTGAGGAAAAAAGATGTATTACCTACATACAAGAAATGACATGGTGAGAATCCCGCCAGATAGGCTGGATGAAGACATAAGCAAAGTCACTATGGAATTAGCCCATCAAGCTTTTGAAGGAAGAATGGGGCCTGACCAAAAATTAGTTGTTTTGATAACCAAGTTAGAACTGACAGGAGACAGTCGTGTTGTACATGGTGATGGAGCTGTTTACCAACCTGTTAGAATGGATATGCTGCTATTTGATGTCAAAATTCAAGAAATTATTGAGGGTGTTGTTGATCAAATAACCGAATATGGGGCCTTTGTCAGATTTGGACCCTTGGATGGATTATTACACGTTTCACAAGTTCAAGATGATCACATCAATACTGATGTAGGAAATCAAAGATTAATTGGTAAAGAAACTAAAAGAGAACTAAGAGTCGGAGACAAGGTAAGAGCTAGAGTTGTAACTATTTCTCTAAATGAAATATCACCAAGAGAATCTAAAATAGGATTAACAATGAGACAACCTGGTCTTGGAAAGCATGAATGGATTGTAGAAGATCAGAATAAGGCTGCTGCCGGTGGAGAATAATGAGTGATTTTGCTTGTAAAGAATGTCATTTAATTTTGGATGAAAAGTCCTGCCCTCGTTGTCCTGATTCTGAAATTTCAAGAGAATGGCAAGGTTTTGTTGAAATTTTAAATCCTGAAAGATCTGAGTTAGCAAAAGAAATGGGCATACGAACACCAGGTCGTTATGCTTTACGTGTACGCTAAATGTACATTCTAAAGCCTGAAATGGCTGAGGAACTAAGAGACACTAATAGTAAAATTTATCAAGAATCACCAGATTTCCTAAAAGAGTCTGATTGTATTATTACTATTGGCGATATCTGTACAATAAGAATATTTGAAGAAATAAGAGAACCAAATCTTTGTGTCATTGATATGAAAACAAAAAGAAATATAAATTTAGATTCGAGGCAAATGAGTAAAATGGCTGAAATAGGTCAAAAAAAGATTAATGCAGTAAACAAACCTGGAACTATATCTATAGAATTATGGAAATCAATTAAGGAAGGATTGAAAAGTAGATTGAACACAAAAATAATTGTTGATGGTGAAGAAGACTTAGCAGCTTTAGCAGCTATAAGTATGGCTGATTTTGGAGCGAAGGTAATTTATGGGATGCCCGACAGAGGTATGGTAGTTGTTGATGTAAATCAACAAGAAAAGAAGAGGGCCAACAGCTTTCTCAAGCGTATGTTGGTTGACTAGAATGGAACTCGAAATAACAGAAAATAACAGCAATCCGCTCCTTAGTAGACAGGAAGTCCAAATCGTCATAAAGCATGAAAGTGACGCAACTCCAAAGAGGAATCAAGTTATCAAAAATCTTTCTGAACAGTTAAAAGCAAAAAAAGAACTTATAATTATTGATCACTTAAAAAATAAATATGGCAAAGCCGAAACACAAGGTTATGCCAAAGTTTACGCTAACAAAGAAACTATGAATCTTGTTGAGACTAAACCTTCCTTAGATAGACATAAAGATATTGATAGTAAACCAAAGAAAGAAAAGAAGGCAGAAGCGGAACCCGAAGAGCAAAAAAAAGAAGGTAAAGAAGCCTCAAAAGAGGAAAATGTGAATGAAGAAGAAGCACCTGAAGAAAAAGATGAAGAGGTAGAGGCTAATGAAGAAGATTGAACAATATGAAATTTCAGAAGGGAAAATAACTCGAAAGAGACAATTTTGTCCAAAAGATGACTGTGGGCCTGGTGTTTTTCTAGCTGAACACAAAGACAGAGTTTCTTGTGGAAAATGTGGATATACTAAATTTAAATAATTTTATCCAAAAAAATCAGCTAGTGAATCACGAAATATCCATACAGCTATTAATATTCCCAAAACTACCATAGCCTGAGAAATTATCAAACATATTTTGAATAACCTGACCCTTTTTTCAGGATCTTCCATATATTCAATCAACCAATCCATTAACCTTTTATTCTCTTTAGACCAAATATACTTTCTCTTTCAAGCTCCTCAAGTCTAAAAGATATATATTTTGCAATTTCTTCCAAATTTGGAATAACTTTGAACTCAAGAGCATTAACACGTCTCTTTGTAGATTCTATTTCATCAAGCAACTTCTTCATAGTAGTTTCACCTTCAGCTGCTAAAATAACCATTTCTGAAAGCTTTTCGAATGCATGCACAGCTTCATCGACTCGTATTGAAGTTCCTACTAAACCATAACCTCTATCTTCTAGGGATTTTTCTACAGGAGTGACTTTTACTGCAGGAACAACAACCCCCATAATATTTTTAGAAGACAATTCAACTTCAGGAGATTTATTCAAACAATTAGCTGCAGATTCTAAGGCTGTTTTACCATCTGCTGCTACTGCAATTGCCAATTTTTCCATAGCATCTTTGTATAGTTCCGAAAGTTGCCCTCTAAGATCCTTAACCTTAGGAAGAAGTTCAAAAAACTCCATAATCAACCCATCACGCTTCATCTTCAAAAGTTTGTAACCGCTCTTAGACAATTTAATTTTACGTTTTGTCTCAATGAGCTCCATGCGAGTTGGCTTGACGTCTGCTATACTCATTTAATTATTTCTTCCTGTAGGCTGGGTGGTATTTTTCTAATGTCTTACGATCTATACGTGTTAAAGCTGATTCTGGAAGCTTGCTAAGCATTCCCCAACCAATTTCCAAAGTATCCTCTATCGTTCTATTTTCCTCTCTTCCCTGAGTAACGAAAAGAGATTCGAATTCATCTGCAAACTCAAGAAGCTTTTGATCTCTTTCAGATAAGGCTTCCTTACCTACAATTGCCACTAAACCACGTAAATCATTACCTTCTGCATATCCTGCATAAAGCTGATCACTAACTTGTTTGTGATCTTCTCTTGTTTTCTTGTCTCCAATTCCAGCATTCATCAAACGTGAAAGCGATGGTAAAACAAAATTAGGAGGATACAAACCTTTACGGTGTAATTCCCTTGAAACAACAATCTGACCTTCAGTTATGTAACCTGTCAAATCAGGGATTGGATGAGTAATATCATCACCAGGCATTGTCAGAATAGGAATTTGAGTCACTGAACCGGACTTGCCTTTAATCAAACCTGCTCTTTCATAAATTTGAGCCAAATCAGTGTACATGTATCCAGGATAACCACGCCTTCCTGGAACTTCTTCACGTGCAGCACCAATTTGTCTCAAAGCTTCACAATAATTAGTCATATCTGTTAAAATAACTAAAACGTCGTATCCCTTTTCAAAAGCTAAATATTCTGCAGTAGTTAATGCCATTCGAGGAGTAATCAAACGTTCAACTGCAGGATCACTTGCTAAATTCATGAAAACAACGGCTCTACTAAGTGCGCCTGTTCTTTCGAAATCAGCCATGAAATATTGAGCTTCTTCGTCTGTTATACCCATTGCACAGAATACAACCGCAAAATCTCTATCTGTACCAAGAGTTTGAGCCTGCCGTGCAATCTGAAGAGAGATATCATTATGAGGTAAACCCGCACCAGAGAAAATAGGCAATTTTTGGCCCATAACTAAAGTATTCAATCCATCAATTGTTGAAATTCCAGTTTGAATAAACTCCAACGGAGAATCTCTTGAATAAGGATTAATTGCCGCACCAATAATTTCCAATCGTTCTTCCGGTATAATTGGAGCTCCACCATCAATTGGTTCTCCAGCTCCACTCATAATTCTACCAAGCATGTCTTTTGACAGATTAATTTTGATAGTTTCCCCTAAGAACTTAACCCCTGATTGTTTGTCTATTCCTGAAGTTCCTTCGAAAATCTGTACAACGACAATATCATGTGATGTATCAAGAACTTGTCCTCTTTTAGTGCTTCCATCAGGAAGTGAAACCTGTACCAACTCACCGTATGAAACTGGTTCAGTTTTTTCTACAAAGACCAAAGGTCCTGATATTTCTTTAATTGTTTTATATTCTTTCTGCATCTATGCACCCTCCATTATTTTTGAAAACTCTTTAGTCATTACCTTGTCATATTTGTCAAGTAAATCGGGCATATTCTCTTCAAATTTAGATCTACCTATATCTTCAAGAATAGCTAGACCAAGAACTTTTTCAAGCTCAATACCGCTACTCATAGCTTTTTCAGCTAATTCTTTGTAATGCAATACTACTTCCAAGAATTTGGCTTGATCTTTTATCTGACAATAAGTATCAACATCGTGAAATGCATTTTGTTGCAAATAGAACTCACGAAGCATACGGGCTACTTCAAGTGTCAACTGCTGATCTTCAGGTAAAGCATCTGAACCAACTAACTGCACAATTTCTTGTAACTTAGATTCTTCAGTAAGAACAGCCATAGCAACTGCTATGTTATCATTCCAATCTTTTGAAGCATTCTCTGAATACCAATTTTCTAAACTTCTATTGTACAATGAATAACTTGTCAACCAATTAATTGCAGGAAAATGCCTTTTTTGTGCCAATTTAGAATCAAGAGCCCAGAAAACTTTAACAATTCTAAGAGTGTTTTGAGTAACTGGTTCTGAAAAATCTCCGCCTGGAGGTGATACTGCCCCAATAACTGTAACAGAACCACTTTCATCATTCATAGTTTGTACACGCCCTGCCCTTTCATAGAACTCTGACAAGCGTGCAGCCAAATAAGCAGGATATCCCTCTTCTCCAGGCATCTCTTCAAGACGTGAAGAAATTTCACGCATTGCTTCAGCCCATCTTGAGGTTGAATCTGCCATCATTGCTACATCATAACCCTGATCCCGGTAATACTCAGCCAATGTAATTCCTGTGTAAACAGAAGCTTCACGCGCTGCAACAGGCATATTTGAAGTATTAGCAATAAGAACTGTTCTATCCATAAGAGGGCCTCCTGTTTTTGGATCCTTCAAATGAGGAAATTCAGTAAGAACTTCTGTCATCTCATTACCTCTTTCACCACATCCAACATATACAACAATTTGAGCATCGGACCATTTTGCTAATGTTTGCTGTGTGACTGTTTTTCCAGTACCAAATCCACCAGGAATTGCTGCAGTACCGCCTTTTGCAATAGGGAAAAGACCGTCTAAGGTCCTCGTTCCCGTAACTAAAGGAATATCGGGCCTAAATTTCTTATTATATGGTCTTGGAACTCTAACTGGCCAAAGCTGCATTAGTTTTAGATCTGTTCCATCATCTAATTTGCCAATAACATCATCAATAGTATAGGTGCCTTTTTTGAGTTCAAGAATCTTTCCGGAAGATTTAGGAGGAACCAAAATTTTATGAGAAATAGTAGGAGTTTCTTGTACAGTACCTATTGTTTGACCACCCTCTACACTGTCTCCAGCCTTAGAAGTAGGAATAAAATCCCATTTCTTAGAATGATCTAAACCTGGAGCTGACACACCTCTTTCGATGTAATCACCCATTTTATCCTGAAGTACGGGTAGTGGCCTCTGAATTCCATCATAGATGGAAGTTAGAAGTCCTGGTCCCAATTCAACAGACAATGGTTCTCCAGTATTCTCGACGGGTTCTCCTGGTTTGACTCCAGATGTATCTTCATACACCTGAATTGTAACGTCGTCACCTTCAAGTCCAATGACTTCGCCCATCAATTTCTCGTGGCCTACAAGTACCACATCATACATACGAGGTGAAACACCTCTAGCCGTTACAACCGGCCCTGACACTCTGTATATTTCTCCTTTTAATTCCATAGGTCTACTCCTATAGCTGTTTTGATACGGTCTCGAAGACCTTCATCAACCTCAGAACCGATAGCAATAACTGTCGGTTTCACACTATTACTCAATTTTCTACGCATTGAAGATTCTAAAGTATTCCAATCCTTATCGTGTATGACAAGAATACCTAAATCTTTGTCTCCAAGCGCTGTCTTTACAGCTGAGTCAACTGTATTTTTTTCATTAACTGTAAACCACTTTTCAATACCAACTAAACGGAAGCCAATAGTGAACATATCATCTCCAACTACACCAATTTCCATTATACCATCACCAATTCCTCAATCCTCTCAGATGATAATCCAGTCTGTTTTCCTCTAACAATAGCTCTAAGATTGTATACTTCTCTTTCTTTCCTCAAAAGATAGTCCAGAACGGGTAGGACTGATAAAGGATAAAGATATGAGAATCTCTTAGTTCGATTTGCGATATAATGATCCAAATCTTGTACACATGAATTCATTTCTGCTTTATTCTCACCAAAATGAGTAGCGACTAATTCATGATATTTGGTCCCTTCAAGAGAATTAACCAAATCTGATATTGTTTGCACTGATGCCAAAAGCTCAGTTTTTATTGATCCACCAGGAATAAGTAGTTCGTTATGTCCTTTAATCTCTCTATGTCTTAATCTCAAGATTGTTTTGATGTTAGCTACATCAACCTTGAGCTGAACAAAACTATGATAGATATCTGCATCTGCACCACCAGAAGGAACATTCTCAACTAAATGATGGTAATATGCTAAATCTAATGCATCTTCAAGAGGTTGAAGACTATCTTGACTTCGATTCTCACTTGCCTTCTTCAAATCTCTATAGTATGTAGTGCCCTCCAAAGAGCTGATTACATCATCTACTGTTTTGCATTCATAAAGTCGATTGTAAAGTTCTCTATCTGTCTGATTTATAGGACAAACTAATCTTTCTATGTCCTCTGAAGACATGTGCTGATTAACGCCTCTTAAAATATTTTTAAGATTATCAACACGGTATCTTTCAGCATAAACCATCAAAATCTCACGTAATCTACCTGTACTAAAGCTAAGGAAATCTCCGACATCCTCTGCCAAATTATCAACTAATGCGGTTTCAATTAAATCCGCACCACTTAATTTTGAACCATATCTGTCAATTTCCCTTCGATATTCTAAATCTTGAATATATCTAGCTATTTCAGATAATTCTAGGTTCAATAATTGCGTATAAGCTTCTGCTGGAAGCAATCTTGATCTCCTAGATCTGGCTCTTGTAGCTACGTAAGAATAATTACTCATTCAGCGAATAATGCCTCACTAACCATTGGTAAATTTTCTTGCCATTGCCTTTCAACTAATGTAGAAAACCTATAGTCTAATCTATAATCACCTGATTCAATAATAAATCCTAAATCTGATATTTCACCAGATTGTGATAATTTAGTTATATCTTTGAATATAGATTTATCGGCTTTACGGCAAAGTAATTTGCCATCTTTAGGAGCTCCCTTCAATAAACTAGAGTAAATTTTCTTCAAATCTTTAGAACCAAGATTCTCTAATTTAGACATTACTTCTTTCTTGGTCAACATTAGTAAATCTTTCTGGATTTCTAATTGATTTCTTTTCACTTCCAATTCAGCTGAGGGGATTTCCTGCTGTCTGAGCTGTTCAATCTTTCTATTAGATTCGGACTTAATAGAAGCCACTATTTCTTCTGCGGTTGACGATGCTTCCGCCATTTTAGATTCTACCTCTTTGATAGTCTCCTTCCTGATAGCGGCTGCTCTATCTCTGCCGGTCTCTTCGACCTGCTTTAGAATGTCCTCTAGACCCATTCTAAGCGCCCATTACGAATATGAGCAAAGCAGAAATAACCAAACCAAAGATTACAACAGTTTCTGGAATAGCTACAAAAATTAAGCCATTCGTGAAATTCTTATCATCTTCTGCAACAGCACCAACTGCGGCGGAACCAATATTGCTCTGAGCTAATCCAGTTCCAATTCCTGCTAAACCAACGGCTAATCCTGCTCCAATAGCAATATAGCCCTTAGCACTCCACTTTGCAGCTTCTACTGTGTTTATGTTGTCGTCCGCTACTGCTTCTTCTCCATCTGGATTTTCAGCGTCTGCAGCGGATACTGCTGGCATTGCCAACAATGCTACAAAGAGCATTGCTGCCAAAACGTATAGGTTTTGTTTCCCGTTCATGGTTGTACCTCGTTTTCTTTTGTGTACTTTCGATTATAACCGAAAGGATCGTAAAGTGTGCCTCCACCCTGCACAAATTTAGTAAAGAACTCAACATATTGCAATCTCAGCGAATTTATGCCGGTTCCGATAATTCCAAGTGTAAATACAGTTAAATGTCCAATAAATAAAATAAAAATAGCTGCTATGATACCTACAGGCCCCATAGGAACTAACATTTTCAATGATATGTAATTAACTGTAAAAGCTAATCCATAATCACTCAAACCTATTGCACCTATACGTGCATAAGAAATAACATTTGAGAAAACAGTTGGAAATTCAAGAATACCTACTATTCCTTCTCCAACTACTGCTAAACTTAAACCAGTTAACATAACAACTATACCTAGTGTTTGAACCACATCAGGCAATAAACCCACTACTGAAACTAAAGCCATCACTCCACCCCACAAAATCAAAAGGAATGACATCTTTGCATAAAGTGCATGCTTTAGATCATGGTGTTTCATTTCATTTATAAAACCAAGAATCAATCCTAAAGATACATGGAAAAATCCAATTACAACCGATGATAAAAGCATCAATTGAGCCCCATATGGGCTAAATTTATGTATTGGAAGATACCAAGCTTCACCGTGATGATCAATCAATGGAACATCAAAAGCAGGGCCATAATGCTCTGCAAATAAGAATGAGTGAAAACCAATTAATTCACCTATTTCATAAAATGATTTTCCAAAAGCCTCAGCATAAATAAAGGTGCCAAAGAAAACTGTAGAAATTCCAGCAGCTCTAAGAATCTTACACAACGATACTAATCCTTCTGAATGACTAAACTTACCTATCAAATATTGAGCAAACAGAACATATGCAAGGCCATATCCTGCATCTCCAACCATCAATCCAAAGAATAGAGGATATGTGATGAAAATTATAGCCGTTGGTTCGAATTCCCAATGCTTAGGAGTACTATAAAGTTTAGTAAACATCTCAAACGGTTTCATTGGACCTGGATTATCTAACTTTATAGGAGGTTCAGATTCCATACCATCTTCTACTTCATAATAAACATCCAATTTTTGTAAAGCTTGTTGGAGATTTGAAACTGATTTAGATGGAACCCAACCATCTAGCACAAACATATTGTCTGTAGTCGCTAATTTCAATGGTAAACTAGATTTCTCAGAAAGTGCAGTATAAT
>CAZYZI010000035.1:0-13052 GCA_964651915.1 uncultured archaeon
TGGAGTCTCAAATTTCAGCGAACTTTCAGGAGGTAAATCAGGAACTGCAAGTGATTTGATTGGTCAACTAAAAAATAAGACAGACAGTGTTCCTCGCCCACCAAGTCCCAAGCAAATAAATTTTATCAAAAATTTAGTTAAGAAGGCTGACCTCGAAGAAGAGGCCGCATGTAAATTAGTTGGAATAACATCCTATTCCGAATTGTCAGGTGGCCGCCAAGGGACTGCTAGTAAATTGATTGAATCTCTGCGTAAAAAGTCAAGTAAAAAATAGACAAGTACGTTTTTTTACTTTTATCTTAAGGGGTTTCCTAGGTTTCACAGATGAAAACATTTACACACAAGTTTTTGAAAAGCAAAACATTAGAAGATAGGCAATATCAATCTAATATCTCAAAAGCTTGTCTAGAGCAGTCAACTCTTGTAATTCTTCCTACAGGAATGGGTAAGACAGTTATTGCTTTACGTGTTATTTTAGAGAGACTAGAAGAGGGTCAAATATTATTGATGGCACCAACAAAACCTTTAGCAGAACAGCATTCTGAGTTCTTTAAAGAGTATTTAGATGTTGAAGTTAAGTTGTTTACAGGTGCAATTTCACCTGCAGAGCGCAAACCACTTTGGTCATCTACTAAAGTTATTGTTTCAACTCCGCAAGTTGTTTCTAAAGATATTGAGAGCGGTAGCGTTAGTTTAGATAATTTTTCATTAGTTATTTTTGATGAGGCTCATCGAGCAGTGGGAAATTATGCCTATGTTCCAATAGGCCACCACTATCATTCGGTTGCTAAAAATCATTTGTCTTTAGGTATGACTGCCTCACCAGGAAGTTCTAAATCAGAAATTATAAGTCTTTGTCGCGATTTAGCTATTTCTGCCGTAGAAAATAGAGATGATAGTGATCCAGATGTAGTTGCTTACATTCAACCAATCAAAACAAGGTGGGTTACCATAGGAATGCCAGATTCCGTTAAGCATATTGCTAATCAATTAAGAAGTTTGCAGAATTATTTATGCGGCAAATTGTACAAGCAAGGTTTTCTCGAGCGACCTAGAAAAGTATCAACAACAATGCTGCTTAAGGCCGGTAAACAATTGCAAGTAAAATACATGCAAAGTAAACCCAATACACCTCCACAAATATTCAATCTTATGACGACTCAAGCCATGGCTATGAAAATAGCACATGCAATTTTAACAGTAGAAACACAAGGAATAACTCAGTTCTTAGATTATTCCTCAAGAATTGACAAAGAGGCAAAAGTCAAGAAGAAAGGTAGTCGTGCAAATAAGTGGCTATCATCCAATTCAGACTGGAAGGTAGCAGTAGAAATAGCAAAAGCAAATAAAACAGATAATCCAAAATTAGATCGTTTGTTTGAATTGATAGATTTACAAATACAAACAGGTTCGTCTCGTTTCATAGTTTTTTCTGAAATTAGACATACAGCCTCTTTGATTGTAGAACAATTATCACAAATACCAAAAGCTAAACCCGTTCGATTTGTAGGGCAAGGATCTAGAGAAGGAGATAAGGGAATGACTCAGAAGCAACAAAAAGTAATTCTTGATCGTTTTAGAAATGATGATTTCAATATTTTAGTCGCAACTTCAGTCGGTGAGGAAGGCTTAGATATTCCTTCCACAGATGTAGTTATATTTTACGAGCCCGTTTCTTCAGCTATAAGATTAATTCAACGCAGAGGACGCACAGGAAGAAATAGACCTGGTGAAGTATTTATTTTTGTTACTAAAGATAGTAGAGATGAAGCCGCTCTTTGGAGTAGCCGTGGCAAAGAACAAAGAATGCATGACCTATTTTCAGCAGGAAGAATTGAGATAGATATACCAACTTCAGAAGAATTACAGCCACCTAAAAAAGCACATATCTCTGAAAATGGTTCAGTACAAACTACATTTCAAACAGATTAAGAACTAATATTATACCTACCGTTGCAATGGTTTGATATGCGTAGAAATCCAACAGTTCCGTTGAAAGAAGAAGTTAAGTACGGACACGGTTTTTTTAGAGGTGAAAAATGCCCTCTTAGTGGAGAGGATGGGGTTTTGGTAATGTCCCCAAGGCACTTAGATCAATTTGGAAGAGTTATGGCCGGAGTATTGCGTCACTTCCCTGATAGATTTGACCTTGAGATGGATAAGCAAGGATGGGTTGAGGCTTCTGAATTTGTTGAAGCGATAAAGGCCCAAAGGCGTCATTTTCATTATTTAGAAACACGTCATTTACAAGCAGTAGTTGAAACAGATCCAAAAGGACGTTATCAACTTGAGAATGGTAGACTTAGAGCAACATATGCTCATACATTAGACCTAGAACTTGACTTACCAACAGACAAAAACCCAGAGCATCTTTATTTTGCCTGTTCCAAGGAAGATGCAGATGAGTATCTTGAGCATGGTTTGTATCCAGGGGATCGAAATATGGTTCATCTTTCAAGTACAAGATTGAATGCTTTAGAAGCAGGACGCCATATAATTGGTAAACCAATTGTTCTTTTGGTTGATGTAAAGACAGCTGAAGATAATGGTAATGAAATTATGAAGGCAGGTACTACAGTTTACCTTTCCAAAGAGATTTCTGGAAAATTTCTGAAGAAACTTCCAGATAGCACCTAATTTTTATTATTATATGGTGTAAATTAGATGGAAAGAAGGAAAGTATCGAGAGTATTAATTAGTGTCAGTGATAAGAATAAGCTAACAAATTTTGCTAAATCACTTGATAGTCTCGGTATTGAAATAGTTTCAACAGGAGGAACTGCCAAAGCGATTGCAACTGAGGGAATAAATGTAATTCCTGTGGAGGATGTTACCAATTTCCCTGAAATGATGAATGGACGTCTCAAAACGTTGCACCCTTTGATTTTTGGCGGCATTTTGGCTCGTGATTCAGATTTAGAAGAGACAAAAAAACATAACATAGATTTTTTTGATATGGTAGTTTGTAATTTATATCCATTCAAAGAGGCAGTTTCTCAAGGTGCTGAATTAAAATCATTAGTTGAGCAAATCGATATTGGAGGTCCTAGTTTACTCCGAGCATCGGCTAAAAATCATTTACGTGTAGCAGTTGTATCAGATCCAGAAGATTATGATTGGATTGCAGATGAAATTAAAGCAGGAGGTCTTAATTTGGAGCAAAGGCAAGACTTAGCTTTGAAGGCCTTTAGACATACGGCCGAATATGATACGGCAATTCAAAGAGAGTTGGCTGAAAGATTTGATGAGGAAGGTTTACCTTCATCTTTACAAATTTCAGGAATTGGCACCCCCCCACTAAGATATGGAGAGAATCCACATCAAGCAGCTATATTCTACTCAGATAGTTTATCATCAGGTCCTTCTGTTTCTGAAGCTGTACAAATTCAAGGAAAGCAATTAAGTTATAACAACCTTTTAGATTTTGATGCAGCTTTGTCTATTGTGAAGGAATTTGAAGAATTATCTGCTGTTGTTGTTAAACATAATAATCCTTGTGGAGCAGCTAGTGCTGAAACTCTAGAAGAAGCTTATGAATTAGCAATTAATACAGATCCTCAAAGTTCTTTTGGTGGCATTATATCTTTTAATGCAGAAGTTGGAGAAGACTTAGCTAAAAATATTATTTCATCTTTCAAAGAAGGAGTTATTGCACCCTCGTTTACAAAAGAAGCATTAAACATTTTATCAACTAAAAAGAATTTGAGAATTTTAGAAACAGGTAATCTTGAGAATTATCACCGTAACCCTACTTTGCGTTCTTTAGACAAAGGTTGGCTATTGCAAGAAAGTGATGATGCAATGATTGGCATTTCAGATTGTAAAATAGTAACAGAACGTGAGCCATCTAGTGAGGAATTAGAAAGTTTGCATTTTGCTTGGAAAATAGTTAAACATGTTAAGAGTAATGCTATAGTATTTGCTAAGGGAAAAAATACAGTAGGGATAGGTGCAGGCCAAATGTCAAGGATTGATTCAGTTAAGATTGCAGCATTCAAGTCAATTCCCGATGCAAAAAATTGTGTTATGGCTTCTGATGCATTTTTCCCATTTAGAGATGGTGTGGATGAAGCAGTTAAAGCAGGTATTACAGCAGTCATTCAACCAGGCGGTTCAATGCGCGATCAAGAGGTTATTGATGCTGCAAATGAGTATAATATAGCAATGGTTTTTACAGGTATGAGGCATTTCAAGCATTAATGGAAGAATTCTGGATTTTTTGTGAAATTTGTAGTGATGAATGTCCTCATGAAGTCTTAAAGAGTCGAACATCATCTAAGCGAGGATTTAGTTTTCAGGGTGTTGTAAAATGTTTAGAATGTAATACTACTGGGCCAACAGAGATCAGAGAAGAACTTCCCATAAAATTAAGATTACGGATATCTGAAGATGATGTGACACAAAAAAACACGTTGCAAATTGATAAAGGTGTTGTTCTTCGAGTTGGCGACACTCGCCCCCATCCCGATGGTTTAATTTTAATCACAGGTCTTGAGATAGGAAATAAGCGTCCTAATCACGCCTATTCGCAAGACAATCCGATAGTCTGGGCAAAAAAGGCAACACATGCAAAAATCCGTTTTGCAATACATGAAGGCGAATCTACGATATCGGTTAAACAAGAATTTGAATCAAATGAAGAATTCAAAGTAGGTATGAAAGTTCGTGTAGAGGGTAAAATAGCAAAAATTAAAGCCATAAATTTGTTTGGTGGCAAATTAGTAAAAAAGGCATACGCCATAGAGATTTCACGAGTGACATGTTTTTATTTATCAGATAAGAAATCGGTAGTCAGAAGGAATCAAAAGGATGGAAAAAGAAATAGAGGTTGAATCGGAGGAGCCGGAGCCATCAACAGCGAATGATAAAGAAGATTCCATCTCTCTTGTAATTTCTTCTTTTGACATTTTTAAAATAATATTCTCTAGAAAAACAGCACCACATGCGATTTTATTATCTTTATTTTTAATTGCTTTAGGTTTTTTTAGCCGTAGTTCTAATCAATTTTTCGTAGATCTGATTTTGATAATTGGCTTTGGTTTTTCTTTAGGTTATCTCTTGTTAGCAATCTTAATGAGATTTGATTATTTTAAATCTTTTTCAGTCGGGAATTATAGTAAAATTTTATCATTACCTATTAGTTTTTCCTTTTTAATTTCTTTGATAATTTGGTATTTTTTCGAATTCACCGAATATGAATATAAGATTAGGAATTTCTTGTCTTTAAGTTTAGTTTTAATTTTTGTTTTGTGGCAATTTGCACAGGCTTGGTGGATGCGTGTTCCATTTAAGGAAATAGCACTTAGTCGTATGATGAAAGTAAAAAATAAGAAAAGCAGTGAGTTTGGTAAATATGCAAATATTTTTTCTCCGATACTATGGTCGATTATAGGTTTTGGAATTTTTTTAATTTTTGAATCTCAAGGTACTGAGTTTAGCAGTACATTTAAAGTTACATGGTTTATTACAATAGCAGTAATTGGAAGTTTATCATTTTATCTTCTAAAAAGGATGTATTCTAGGAATTGGTCAGATCCGATGATTTCAGTTTTTTCCGCATATTTTTCAATAGGATATTGGAGTTTCCTTGCATATCATTTAGGTGTTATGTTGTATTCATTAGAAAGTGAACCAAGCTTTGTTTTCGATTTAGTATTTATGATAATTACAATTATGCTTGTTATCTACTCACTTTCAGCACAGGCTTTACGTTCAGAGATAAGAAATAATAAAAAAGAAAATAAGAAGGCAATAATGAATCGCCACAATGTTATTTTCTATGCTATTTCCTTTACTGCAGCTTATGGTGCAAGTAGTTTTTTTCTAGCGTCAGAGGGTACTTTCTTTGTAAACAACATTAAGAGTGTTGGTTTTGTTTCTCATTTGATTGTTATAGCTTCTGGAATTTTAGTTTTATTATTGGTTAATTATACGGCATTAATTGGGAGAGGCCTAATAGACAAGGGTTTTGTTGAGTCTATGCGCAACCCAAAGGATAATTAGTCGTTTACTTTAGAGGTATTATGAATTGGTTGGGATTACTCAGTTTTGGATATGCTAAAGATCCAGAACTTGCACCACATATGTACCTGACATATTTGTTGGCGTGGACCTTTGTAGTTGGTTTCTTTGTCCTTTTCATATTCCCTTCAATTGGTAATACTTTCGGTTTCATTATAATTGCTTTGTTGATTTTAATTTATGTTGTAGCAGTAGTATATTTTCATAACAATCAAATCTTTGCAGATTAATTCAAAGATTATATTCTTCTCTGTTTCCAAATCCTTTTGAGTTGTCAATCATTCTAATCCATTTGATTTTGAATTCATACAATTTTACTTTTTCTAAAGCTTTAGATAAAGTTTCATCAGATTTTATGTAAGGATATTTTTCGAAATAATTAGTCCAATATTTTTCATCAGCTAAAGTGATTTCACCTTTTATTTGAAGTCCTTTGATTACACTCCATTCTAGCCCATCTTCTTGTATTGTAGCAGCACAGCGTGAATTTTTTTTACAATTCATTATATGTTCAGATTTTTCATTACTTACAAATAATAATGATTTACTTTTTCTTATTGGAGTATAGAAAACTGCAGCCGCCGAAGCATCTTTTTTACCGACTGTAGCAATGGTCATTGTGTTGTGCATTTCAATGTATTTCTGGACCGCTTTCATCCGATATTTGGATTAGGCTTAAGTTTATAATATAGTCCGTGTGGCGCGTCACCCTGCAGAGGATTTATTCACGTGACTACACACTACGACGTACCGGGTGAGCACTTGGTTGGCGCACTTGCCAACACTCTCAAGAGCGATAAAGCTATTTCTCCTCCTGATTGGTCTAGTTTTGTAAAGACTGCAGTTCACAAAGAGAAGTCTCCTTCACAGCCCGATTGGTGGTATTTTAGGACTGCATCAGTCCTTAGAAAGATTGGAGTTAATGGCCCAATTGGCACAGAGCGTCTAGCAAAACATTATTCTGGCGCAAGAGACAGAGGTGCTAAACCAAATAGAAGTGAGGGTGGCAGTCGTAAAGTTCTTAGATTAATTATGCAACAGCTTGAAATTGCTGGTTTGATTGAAAAAGCTAAGCAAGGCGGTAGAGGTTTGACTGGAAAAGGTCAATCTATGCTAGATAATACAGCTTTTAAGGTTAAGAAAAAGTTAGAAAAGGAGATTGCTTCACTTAGCAAATATTAAGTATGTCTAGTAGAAAAGTATATGGTAAGAAGTTGCGATTGAATAAGTTAGTCAAACGTAACCGTAGAGTTCCGGCTTGGGTAATCCAGAGAACTAACAGAAATTTTACTACACATCCTAAACGTCATTTTTGGCGTAGAGGTAAACTTCATAGGTGATGAAATATGGCAGACGATGAATTAATGCAAGAGAGATTGTACACGATTCCGTTGAGAAAGCTTCACAAAGTTTCACGATCACGTAGAGCTCCTGTAGCTATGAGAATGGTTGAAGATTTCATTACTAGACATATGAAGCCAGAAAGAGATGGCGAAGTTCTTCGTACTTCTGCAGACGCCAGAATGGGGAGTGGTGAAGACAAACAATTATTCATTGACCCTCCAGTAAACCAATTTATATGGTCAAGAGGGATTGAAAAACCACCTTCTAAAGTCCGGGTTCGCGCTTTAAAATTTGAAGACGGAAGTGTAATCGTACACCTTGCTGAATAAATTTTATGGCTTTACTCCAAAAAGATCTCTTCAACAGTCCTTATTCAGGGGTTTTTTGCGCTACTAACGATTCTTTAACCTTAATTCCTCCAGGGATACCTGAAGACGATATGGAAGCTATTTCCGAGGCTTTAGGGACAATTGTCGAAGTTACTACGATAGGAGGTAGTAGTGTTTTGGGAACCTTGGTTGCAATGAATAATAAAGGAATATTGGTTTCAAATTTAGTAACTTCATTAGAACTTGAGAATTTAGAAAAGATTTCAGCTTCGTTGGGTTTGAATTTAGGAGTTCTTTCAGAACGTTCCAATGCAATTGGGAATAATTTTTTGCTAAATGATAAAGGTGGTTTTTGCAACGAACGTTTATCTTCTAGATCAAAAAATGATTCTGAAAAAGTCTTTGAAATAACTATAGAATCTAGATCTCTTAATGGGATGGATACTCTCGGAATGATAGGTTGTGTAAATAATAATGGTGGATTATGTCATCCAGAAATATCAAATGATGAAAGGGAAATAATGGAAAAAATGTTAGATATTCCTGTAATGGAAGGCACAGTCAATTTTGGTATGCCCTTAGTTGGTGCCGGTGTTATAAGTTCCTCTAAAGGGGCAGTTTGCGGTAGACAAAGTACAGGTGTTGAATTGGGGCGTGTTGAAGAAGCGCTTAAATTATTTTGAATTTCTAATAATGCTAGTTATAGCCCCAATTTCTGTGTCTAAACTTAATTTAATTCCTTTTCCACTAATATCTAGATGATAGTCAGCTTTTTCTATAAGTTTTCGTATATTTTTGTTTCTATTTTCATCACAACCAAAAATTAAAGTAATTTTTTCCTTTTTCGAAAGTTTTGAAATCATATCATTACTTTGAACTTTTGATTCTTCAGGTTTTGAAGTACAAATTATTATTTTACCCAGATTTTCAGAAAGGGGTAAATTTGTTACTTTAATCATTCCTTTTTTTGCTAATTCAATTAATCTTTCCCCACTCTTTCCTATGCTAGTGGAAGGGGCTATTTCTTTAGCAAAATTAATGGGTGAAGTTTCAATTTTGAAATTAACTAAAATTAAGTGATAGTGATATGCATAACAAACAGGTGAAAATTTAGCAATTAATCGTCGATGTTCGTCATTAAAAGACTGGTTTGCTTTGGAGTTAATTAGGACTATATTTAGAGGGGGTGCCACAGAGTTGTCAGGGGAGTCCCTTTTAAGGGGGTTTATTCATAGCTTTCATTACAAATTTGAGGCCAAATATTGACTGCTGAAAATACAGATACCATTTTGAAGATAAGCTTGGAGAAAGAGATGCGTAAATCCTACTTGGATTACGCAATGTCTGTAATTGTGGGTCGAGCTCTTCCAGATGCTAGAGACGGTCTAAAACCAGTTCATAGAAGGGTTCTTTATGCTATGAAAGAAATGGGTTCTGGCTCCAGATCACCTTACAAAAAATCAGCAAGAATTGTTGGAGATACGATGGGAAAATATCACCCTCATGGTGATCAAGCAATTTATGATACGATGGTTAGGATGGCTCAAAATTTTTCTTTACGTTATCCTTTGGTTGATGGTCAAGGTAATTTTGGTTCTGTAGATGGAGATAAAGCAGCAGCTATGCGTTATACAGAATCTCGTTTGGCTACAATTGCAGATAGTGTTTTAGCAGATTTAGATGAAGAAACAGTTGATTTTAGAGATAATTATGATGGTTCATTGCAAGAACCTACTGTTCTTCCAGGTCTTTTACCAGGTCTTTTAGTTAATGGTTCATCAGGAATAGCAGTTGGTATGGCTACCAATATGGCTCCACACAATCTTTCTGAAATTTCCGGAGCATTGAATCTTATGATAGATAATCCTGAGACGTCTTTGGCTGAAATTATGAATGTTTTACCAGGTCCAGATTTTCCAACTGGAGGGGCTATTATGGGTCGTAAAGGAATTTTTGATGCATATAGTGAGGGACGGGGTTCTGTAAAGATTAGAGGTAAAGTTGTACACGAATCTAATGAAAAGAATGAGTATCTAATAGTCACAGAAATACCATTTTTAGTTCAAAAGAATAGACTTTTAGAAGATGTTTCGAAGATGGTCAGAGATAAAAAGATTGAAGGTATTAGAGATATTAGAGATGAATCTGATCAAAAAGGAATGAGGGTTGTTTTTGAACTTAAGAGAGATGCCTCACCTATAATAGTTGAAAATCAATTGTATAAACATTCAGTTTTAGAAACTAGTTTTGCAATTAATAATGTTGCGCTTGTTAAAGGTCAACCAAGGCGTATGGGAATCATAGAACTTTTACAAGTTTATTTAGATCACCGTAAGGAAATTATTACGCGGAGAACACAGCATAGATTGAAAAAGGCAGAAGAAAGAGCCCATATTGTTGAAGGCTTATTACTTGCCTTATCAAAATTAGATAAAGTAATTGCATTTATTAGAAAAGCTGCAGGGAGAGAGGCAGTTATTGATGGTCTACAGAAAAATTTCAAACTTAGTAAAGTTCAATCCAAAGCTATAGCCGATATGAGACTTTATCAATTATCACAACAAGATGTTGAAGAAAGAGAAAAAGAATTAGAAGAACTAAAGAAAACAATGGATGAATTAAAATCTATTTTATCAGATTCTACTAAGGTTTCAGCAATAATTAAAGAGGAATTAGCAGGATTAAATGAAAAATACGGAGATGAAAGGCGAACTCTAATTTCAGATTTTGATGGAGATTTAGCAACTGAGGACTTGATACCGCGCTCTCAAGTAGTAGTAATGAGAACACATGAAGGCTACATCAAACGAGTAGGCTTGGAAGAATATCAAGCGCAAAATAGAGGAGGTAAAGGACGTATTGGAATCAAGGCTAAGGAAGGGGATTTCCCTGTTGAATTGTACTCTATGAGTTCGCATGATCACTTGCTTTTCTTTACAACTTCAGGAAGTATGTATTTCTTGAAAGCTTGGCAAATACCTGATGTTTCTAGATATTCTAAGGGCACACCATTAGTCCAATTGTTACAAAAATTAGATGAAGGTCGGCAATCAAAAGATGAAAAAGTATTGTGTATGCTTCCTGTAGCAAATATTAGTGGAGATGGTCATTATTTCTTGTTTGCAACAAAGAATGGAATAATTAAGAAGACACGTTTAGAAGAATACTCTTCCAGAATTCAGAGAGCATGGGCTAGAGATCAAGGATTTAGAGCAATTACTCTTAAGGAAAATGATGAGTTAGTAGGGGTTGACATTTCAGAGGGTGATAGTCAAGTAATGCTTGCAACTAAAGGAGGAATGGCAAATAGATTTTCAGAGGGAGAGATTCGTATTGTGGGTAGAAATGGGCAAGGTGTCATTGGTATGCGTTTGAAAGAAAAAGATGAGGTTATTGCGATGAGTTTAGTTAATGAAGACGATGTTTTACTTACAATAACTCAAAAAGGATACGGTAAAAGAGCAAATGCAGGTAATTATAGACTAACTAGACGCGGAGCAAAAGGTGTTCAAAATATTAAAGTTGACAAAAAAAGCGGTAGTGTAGTAGCAACGATGACTCCAGGGAATGCTAATCAGATTTTAGCTACGACATCATCAGGTAAAGTTATTCGTACACATATAGAAAGCATAAGACAAATTGCAAGAGTTGGACGGGGTGTGAAAGTAATGTCTGTTGATGAGAATGAAGATGTAGTTGCAGTAGCATTGCATGATGAGGAAGATGAAGAAAGGAATATTGATGTTGCGCCTGAAAGTGAAGAAATGTGTCCAGAATGTGGTGTTGGTAAACTAGCTCTTGATGGAGAAAAATATATCTGTGGCACTTGTGGATTGATTAAGGATGCGTGAAAATCCCGTAAAGGATATCAAAATTAATGCAAATACAAGTCTTGAAGACTTAATTTCACAGTTTGGAGAAGCAGGTGGTTTTGTAGCTTCTAAAATTTCTACAGCAACTTCTATTATGAAAGATATGCAAGAGGAATCTTGCACTAAATTTTTATCATTTCCAGCAGATATAATGGCAACAGGAACTAGAGGTCTCCTACGACAATTAGTTGAGAATGATATGGTTGATGTAATTGTAACGACATGTGGAACTTTAGATCATGATATAGCTCGAATTTTAGCAGATTATTATCACGGTGATTTTGCAATGGATGATCAACAATTAAGAGAAGAAGGTGTTAATCGTTTGGGCAATGTGTTAGTTCCTGATGATTCATATGGTATCCCAATTGAAAATTGGATGCAACCAATATTGGAAGATATTTATTCTAAGGGAAATAAGTGGGTACCTTGGAAAATTTGGCGAGAATTGGGTTTACGTTTAGCTGACGAAAGTAATGGTTCAGAATCGTTATTGGCTATTTGTGCTAAGAAAAACATTAAAGTTTTTGTTCCTGGACCTACTGATGGTGCAGTTGGTTCTCAACTTTGGTTGTTTTGGCAAAGCCATAAAGATTTCACTTTAGATGTATTTGCAGAAGAACATGAGCTATCTGATATTGTTCATGATGCAGATTCTACGGGAGCTTTGATGGTTGGAGGCGGTATCTCAAAACACCATACAATTTGGTGGAATCAATTTAGGGATGGATTGGATTATGCAGTTCAAGTAACTACAGCTCCAGAATGGGATGGTTCATTGAGTGGAGCTCGCGTTAGAGAAGCAGTATCTTGGGGCAAAGTTAGACCTAAAGCAAGAAGAATAACTGTAGAAGGTGATGCGACAGTTATTTTACCTTTAATTTTAGGGCCATTATTATGAGGGCCATAGTTCGTGGAATTTCCGATTCTTTTGAGAAAGCTTTAGCTTCTTATTTTGGCAGTGGCCCTACAGATGTCAATGAGGCAAAGTTACAACATTCAGTATATGTTTCTAAATTGAAAGAATTTGGTTTATCAGTAAAAGAATTAGCTTCAGATTCAGCTTACCCCGATTGTTGTTTTGTTGAGGATCATGCAGTAATAGCTGGAGATTCAGCCTTGATTACCAATGCAGGCCATGATACTCGTGTAGGGGAGAAAGCAGTTGTTCAGGAAGCATTAGAAGAAGATTTGAATTTGCAATTTATGCCTTCTGAAGCTAGGATGGATGGTGGAGACGTTCTTCAATTTGGTGATAAATTCTTAGTTGGCCATAGTAGTCGAACAAATAAAGTAGCAATAGAATGTCTTAGAGAATTTGTAACTTCAAGAGGTTTTAGTTTGTATGTAATAGAAGTACCGAAAGAATCACTTCATTTGATATCAGTTTGCACTTCACCCATGCCCAATGTTTTACTCGCACCAGAAGGTTGGTTTACATTGTCAGATTTCCCTGTAGATTCAGAAATAATTTGGGTTCCTAGTG
>CAZYZI010000036.1:0-1258 GCA_964651915.1 uncultured archaeon
GTCTCAAAAGGAGTTAGACCTTTAGCCATAAATGAACCACAAACGCCTGCCAAAACATCTCCTGAACCCCCAACGGCCATCCTAGGATGACCAGAAATATTATTTTTTACAAAATAACCATCTGTAATAATATCTATTTCACCCTTCAATAAAAGAGTAAGATTGTTCTTACTAGAAAATAACATTAAATTTTCCCGACTAGATTCAATTCCCAATCTTAACAGCTCTCCTTTGTGTGGCGTAATAATTATATTCTTATTTTGAAAATTATATTTAGAAATTGCATCGGCATCTATCACTATATTATTACAACTATCAATAATCAATTGAACGGCATTCAAAGACTCTGGATTTTTACCCATACCTGGTCCGATCACAATACTGTCAAATTCTTCTTCAAAGAACAAATCCATACTATTCTCAGAAATAATATTTCCAGGTAATTTGTGAACAATTAATTCAGGAGCAAAACTAGATACTTGATTAAAAGAAGACTCTGGAACAAACACATGTACTAAATCAGCTCCAGCTCGGTAGGATCCAAGGGCTGCTAAAGCTGGTGCTCCTGAGTAAGGCCCTCCTCCAATGATTGCCACTTTACCATTCTGTCCCTTCCGCTTTTTAGAATCAAAATCTGGATATAGAAGCAATTCTCCGGGCCCAGTCTTCTCATCTAATTCCTGTGGAAAACCCACATCATGCAAAATTATGATTCCACTATTTTCTTCATCCATCTCAATTTTGTAATCATGAAAAGTAATCGTCACATCAGGAACAATTGAATGTCTGGTTCCTATGCCAGAGGGGACATCAACCGAAACAATCTTACCAAACTTGTTCATAATATTAATATATTCATCATATGGAGGTCTAGGTTCTCCCTTAATTCCGGAACCCAATAAACAATCAATCAAAATATCTGTTTTCTTCTCAAAATTAGACAATTCCTTGATATCTCTTACTTTTTCAATAACAAGATTATACTTTTCTTTTGCAATAGTAGAACTCGGTTTTGAAGTTTGAAAGATTTGAACCCCATAACCCTTTTCAATAAGAATTCTGGAAGCTACATATCCATCCCCTCCATTATTTCCACTACCACAAACCACAGAAATTCTAGTCTCCAAATCAAAATTAGAATCAATATAATCTGCTATTCCTTTCCCAGCTTTATCCATTAAAGATGACAAATCTATTCCATAATGAATTGCATTTGTATCCAGTATTTGAAATTCAACTAATTTTCTCATACAAAGGT
>CAZYZI010000036.1:1358-6786 GCA_964651915.1 uncultured archaeon
CTCCGTGCTGCCGATAAAGTTCCAGCCAATTCAGGAAGACTCGTGCCAACTGCAACAACACTCAATCCAATTACCATTTCAGAAACGCCTAAATGTACAGCAACTTCAACTGCAGAATCTACAGTTAATTGTGCTCCAAATAACATTGCAATAAGTCCGGATACTAGAAAAACGTAAGAGGTCTGATCATTCTCTTCAGTATCACCTTCCTTACTTTTAGAACGGAAATAAAGTGAAACTATATACATTACATATAAAATAAAAAAAACAAGACCTTCTGTCGAATTAATCACATTATCTTGAGCGAAAATAATAAGCAAGAAAACTGCTGAGAACATAACATAACTATCATTATTAGAATCTGCATTTGGCTGTATATTTGTTCCTAATAAATAATAAAATACAAAACTTGAACTTGCTAGTACCAAACCAATATTGGATATATTGGACCCTACAATGTTTCCTAAAGCTAAATCATTGTATCCTTGGAATGAAGATATTATTGAAACTAATAGTTCAGGCAAACTAGTTCCAAACGCTACAATTGTAACGCCAACAACATGGGGTGAGATTCCTTTATCTTCCGCAAAAGAGGCTGAATTATCTATGAAATAATCTGCTCCTTTTGTTAAAAGGGCTAAACCAATAATTAAAAGAATAAAGGCAATTAACAGACTCATCGTATATCCTCCATGTTTTCAATCCGTTTATCGATTAAAACGGCCTTCGCAATGTCATGACGCACATATATATTATCACCTGAGATATAATTTAGCGCCTTCTCACACATTTCCTCTGCTTCACCTATTGTACCTGCACAAGACACTAAAGCAGCCGTCCGAGAACTAGTTGTTGTTATTTTATTCTCAATTAAATTAACAGCCGCATAGTATAAATCGGAAGTCTCAGAATACTTGGGATTTATCACTAATGTAGTATCCTTTCTAGGTTCACTGCCATAACCTAAAGGTACTACATATTTACAAACGGAAGCCTCTCTCTTGAATTTTACAGAAGCCAAAGTACCATTCACTATATCGCTACACACTTTGGCAAAATCAGACTCCAAAAGTGATAGCAAATTCATTGCTTCAGGATCGCCAAATCTAGCATTATATTCTATCAATTTAACTCCCTTATTGGTAACCATAAAACCTCCATAAAGAATACCCTTGTAACCAACTCCAGTATAATCCTTCAAAGCTTGCATAACTCTCTCATTTATCTCTTGAGCCTCAAATATATCATTCTCTACTAGGAAAGGAAGGGAATGATTATAATCTGAATAACTGCCCATCCCCCCCGTATTAGGACCTGTATCACCTTCGTATGCTCTCTTGTGGTCCTGAACAGCTGGCATATGAGATAGGTGAATTCCATCACAAAAACTCATCAGTGAAAATTCTTCCCCAAATATTTTCTCCTCTATTACAAATGTACCTGAATTATCAACTATTTTTTTACAATACTCCAAAGCCTCCATCTTTGAAGAAAGATGTTCTCCTGATAATTTTACACCCTTTCCACCCATCAGACCATCAAATTTGATGACGAAATCATCACCGATCTCATCAATAAATTCAGAAGCTCCATTCATACTATTGAAACGCTTGTAGAGTGGTGAAGCATCAATTTCATATTTTGCCAACAAATCTCTTGTAAAACCTTTGCTAGACTCAATTTGAGCTAAAGTTTGTGTCGGACCCACAACTGGTATGTCATTTTTCCAGAACATATCCGAAAGACCATGAGCCAAGGGATCCTCCGGTCCAATAACAACGCAATCAATTAAATTAGACTTTGCAAACTCCATAATTGATTTCTTGGATATATCTGTATCATAATCTTTAACAGAATATGACGCCTGTGACAGTTCTAACAATCCAGGATTCAAATTTGTCAAAATACTGTATACTGAAGAACCAGAGATACTTAACTTTTCTGCAATTATATGCTCTCTAGCTCCACTACCAATGACAAGAAAGTTCATTAATCCACCAAATCGGATACTAAAACTAAAGCTTGATAATCCAGGTTCATAGGAGATAAACTCTGTGAAGCTCCTTCATCTCTGTCAACAACAACTAGGACCTGAACCACTTCAGCCCCAGCATCAGTCAAAATTTTTACAGATTCTACATTTGAACCACCTGTGGTTGCCACATCATCAACCAAAACCACCTTCCCTTTGCACTGTCCCTCGATTCGTGATCCTGTGCCATGACTCCTATTAGACTTTCTAATCATCGCATAGGGAATCCCCGTCTCTAGTGAAAGTGCCGTGACAAGAGGTACTGCACCTAATTCCATCCCTGCGACAAAATCCACATTATCTGGCATCAAATTAGAAAACTCTTTGGCAATCAGACTCAGAATAGAAGGATTGGTAGATGCTAATTTCAAATCTACATAATAATTTGATTTTTTACCTGATGTAAGTAGGAAGTCTCCAAATTTAACTGCTCCTGATTCTAACAGTTTCTGCCTTAAACTATCAATGTTAGAAGACCCCTGCATAATCTGTTAGAGACTCCCTTAAAATATTAGTATGTCCTAATCAATGAAATATTTTTATGCTAGATGGTAGAACATCTATTTCTATAGGTGTAAAGCCAACGTTTTCCCCATCAATATTAATCGGAGTTGGGGAATCTGTCTCTATTTTAAGATTTGAGAATCTATAAAATTCTACGTTAGGATTCCAAACGTGTGAACCTGCTGCCTTCAATTGATTGAACATCTTTAAGACTTTAAATCGTCCAATATGATATATTACGCCTAAGTCCATCTTTCCATCATCAGCTTGAGCCATCGGAGCCAGAGTCAATCTATCTCCTCCAGTTTTTGTATTCTGAATAAGCAATAATACAAATGCTGAATCAATTAAATGACCATCAATAAAACACCGTGCATTTCGGACCTTACCTCTGATAATGCTCATTAAGGCTCCAACATCGTACCTCAATGGTCCTAAAAACCTCATTTTTTCTGCAAGAATATTAGAATCAACACCCAGACCCCAACCTACTAGATTATGGCTGTACCTTGTCTCTAGAGATTCTCCGTTGTTGAATGTTACCATCCCAATATCCATTCTTCGTAACCGGCCCTTGAAAATAATCTCTACAGCATTCATATAATCTAATATTTCCATATCATTGGCCTGACTATTTCCAGTCCCTGCAGGAATGAGTGCCAGAGGAATAGTCTCACTAGATGAATCTGAACGAGACATAAATCCAGTTATCACTTCACAAAAAGTACCATCTCCACCAATTGATACTATGATGTCTCCCGATTTCAGATCTAAATTCTGTACTAATGAAATTGCTGCCTCTGGTGATTCAGTACGGTGGGGCACAACTGTAATCTTGGAATTAGATAATTCTTTAGAAACAAATTTCCCTACTTCATCACCTTTTTTCTTACCTGAAAATGGATTTATGATTAAATGAGCTCGTCGGGTTTCGTACAACTCATCCACACGACGATTACTGAAATGAGAAACTTTTTCAGGTGGTGGAAGGTATTTCCGACCTAGAAAACCCTTCAGTGGCTCAGGCTCTTCTAAAATAACCTTCTCAGGACCTTCGGACACGTATAAACAATTGTATTAACCTTTATAAGGAAGCTTCTGTCGAGAGAAATGCGGGAATGTGGCGTAAGCTGAACCCTAGAAGTGAGGAATCGCGATGAGCAAATCAATTTACAACTACGTAGCTGACCAGTGGAGGTCATCTTCAAAAGAACATAAAGCCGTCCAGAAGGATAGATTACTAAAATATCGTAGAGAAGATGCAACGACTAAAATTGAGCGGCCAACAAGACTAGATAGAGCTAGAAAACTAGGTTACAAAGCAAAACAAGGATATATTTTAGCTAGAACTAGGATACGCCGAGGAGGTATGCGAAAACATGCTATAACTTCTGGTCGGAGAGCCAAAAGAGCAGGCATAACCAAGATAACCATGAGTAAGAACTTGCAAATGATAGCTGAGGAAAGAACTTCCAAAAAATATCCAAACTTGGAGATTCTGAATTCTTACTGGGTTGCTGAAGATGGGAGGTATAAGTGGTACGAAATGATAATGGTTGATCCACATCATCCAGTAATTATGGCAGATTCAAAAATAAATTGGATATGCAATAGAGCACAGAAGGGAAGAGTACACAGAGGACTTACCTCATCGGGTAAAAAATCAAGAGGATTAATGAATAAAGGTAAAGGTGCCGAGAAGATAAGGCCTAGCAGAAGAAAGCACATGAGCCGTAACAAGCAAAGTAGAACTCCACACCCACCAAGGAAATCATAGAAAGTGAATAGTATAACATACGACCGGAAGAATCCATTCATGGCTACAGTAACAGATACTTACTGTATATCTGAGGGATCAGGTAAAGAAACTAATCACTACGTTATTTCACTAAAGGGAAGTGGAATTAGATATAAGCCAGGGGACTCACTAGGCTTCTATCCTACAAACGATAAAGATTTGGTTAGACAAACGATTCGCAAAATAAAAGCTAAAAGAAGCGATATTATAGATACAAAAGAATCTGGTGAAACTACACTAGACGAAGCCTTACTGCATCGTTTTACTATACACAGAGCTGGGAAAAAATTTCTTAGCTGTGTAGTCCAGAAAATGAAAAGGGGAAAAGAAAAAAAAGAATTAGAAGCGATTCTGGAAAACAGAGAGAAAGTTGACAAATATCTTTTCACACGAGATTGTATTGACATTTTAAATGAAAACACTGTTCATTTTACGCCCCAAGAATTTGTTGATACATTATCGCCAATTACACCTAGATTATATTCAATATGTTCTTCTCCAAAGGCTCATCCTGGAGAAGTTCACTTGACAATCGCTATTGTAAAATATAATAATTTTGATAGAGATAGATTTGGATTAGCAACAGGTGACCTTTCAAATCGTGTAAAAGTCAACGAAACAAAAATACCAGTATACATTCAACCGACAAGAGAATTTGTCCTTCCTGAAAATGGATCTGCTGACATTATAATGATAGGGCCTGGAACTGGAATTGCACCTTTCCGTGCTTTTCTGGAACACAGAATTGCAAAACATGCCAGCGGAAGAAATTGGCTTTTCTTTGGAGAAATACATGAAGAATCAACTTTCTTCTACAAAGAAGAGTGGTTCAAGGCCATGAAACAAGGCCATCTGAACAAATTAACTACAGCTTTCTCTAGAGATCAAGAAAACAAAATATATGTACAACACCGTTTACTGTCAAATGGAAAAGATATCTGGGAATGGTTGCAAGGTGGCGCATATTTCTATGTCTGTGGGGATAAACAATACATGGCAAAAGATGTACATTCCGCACTTATAGAGATTGCACAAAAAGAAGGCGGACTGAAGAAGAAAGACGCCGAAAATTACGTTAACCAGACATTAATGAA
>CAZYZI010000036.1:6886-12813 GCA_964651915.1 uncultured archaeon
GGTTCAATTACAACAAATTCTTCAACTGTAACATTAACTTCAGCATAAGCACGATTGTCTAATTCATTATATTCATCTATGATATTATCTGGATCTATGATTGCTTCTAAGTAATAGTTCCCTGGTTTATCTGGCTGCCAATAGAAAACTCTGATTTCCTCACCATTTACTCTTCCCAAAGGCTTTGTCTGATATATCTCAAACAATGCTCCGTCAATAAAAAGAGAAATTTCGGCACCATTACAATCGTCTAAAGCACCCGACATGTTTGTAACCGAATCTGGACATTCACAACATATCTCTGGACCAAAATTAATTGCACTAACCGTTATTTTCAAAGTTTCATTTAAATATATCTGACCTGGAAGATCAAGCATCTCAACAAATAATTGGTAATTTTTGGGCTTCACAATAACAGTTGTATTAATTGAATTATCAGTTAGATTCTTATCCTCAAAATCACTGTTCGTAATTTCTGCCAAAATTGTAACATCAAAAGTGCCAGATATTGTCGTTGTTTTCCAAAACACAGTCACAAATCTAATTTCTTCATACAACAAATCTTCCTGAAATACATAGTAAACTGGATTTCCTTCAAAATCATACCCTTGCACTTCAGGCGAAGATGAATTGTCTATGTACACTCCTAATTTGAATGAAGGTATACCCGCAAGGTTATTACGGATTTGAACAACCATCTCAACATGATCGCCCTTGAAAACTGGATCACCTTCATCTACAGAAATTAAACTAAGATCATAATCTGGAGATGCGACTTTTACTAGAAGAGATCCTGCATTATTACTCTCATCGAGTTCATCAATAATTTTACCTATATCTGCATGAATCGAGACACTGGGCTCCTGTGAATCCCATGTGTAAACTCCCGTTAAATTAAAGAATTCTCCTTCACCTAAAGATAATTCCCAAGATTCAATAACCTCTCCATCTACACGGAATTCAACTGGGCAGTCTGATATGTCCATTGCCCCTTTGTTAAATAAGGTGAAAACAATATTTGAGGGGATACCTCTTGTTGCTTCGCCCTCAACTATAATCATGGGGCTGCCTAAGTCATCATAAACAGTCATGTCTGGTTTAGCCTCTAAAACAGATGCTGTAAATGTAAAATTATTATCGTCCTCAAACCATTCTTCGATTTCATTAAAGGGATCAATCCTAACAAATATGGTATGGTTTCCAAGTATTCCAGTACCTGTTGATGAATCCCACACAATTGAAGCTTCACTACTCCCAGGAAAAATTGCTTCCTCTCTCTTTGTAGCATTTGCTATATTGTCTACAAACGCGTATCCGATTAAAACTTCAGTGCCATTATCAGGAAGATCATAAAATCCTACCCTTACATCTGTAGCCTCCATAACATAATCCTCATTGATAATATAAACTCGCAAAGTAACATCATGATTTTGATAAGGAGAATCAAGCCAACTATCATTTGGGTCAATTGTGATATTCCTGAATGTATCTAGTGATAACTCTGGTGTATGAGCTCTAATGTTAACTTGGATTTCAAATGTATTATCCTCCTCACTAAACTCCTCAATTTGACTATCTGAATCTAAAACAACCTGTATAGTATATTCACCAACTTGGTCGGGAACCCAAGTAACATTAAACTGTGAACCTGTACCCTGACCAATTATAGACTTCACCTCCACATTCTGAATTAAGGATTCTGAACCATCAATAATCTGATTAACCGCTATAATAAAATTGGAACAATCGGCCCTTCCTGCATTTTCATAAAGTGCAACAATATCCACAGTGTCCCCAGCTGCAGCATCCACTGGTGTGACAACTATTGAAATGCCGCCTTCAGGATCAGAAGCAAGTCCATCTTGGCCCTTCAGATTAGCTAAAGCTTCCGAATAAATAGTGTAATTATAAACTATCCGATTGTTATCCTCATTTGTTTCGTCAATATCATCATCATAGTCTATAGCGATCGTTAGCACTCGATTACCAGTTCCTCCACAACCATCAGGACCTTGGGGATTACAAGTAAATTCAACTACAACTTTTTTCTCAGTTTGATTATCCTCAATTCCTGCAATAACAGCTTCAGTCCTCTCATGAATTGGAACACATTCATCCTCTATATCACATTCAGATGTACTATTCCAAACAATAATCTTCACATTTTCTGCTGGTTCCAATCCATTATTCACAACTTCAAAACGAATTTCTATACCTTCACCCCTAATTGGATACTCTGGCCACACGGTAAGATTAATAGGCTCTACATCTACATCAAGAGCTTGTGCATCATCGGATGACAAAAGGACAATCGAAATAAGAACGAAAAAAGCCGTTACAGCAATTGTGTATGTTCGGAGCATGCTAACTGGTTAATGAATTACTACATAAAAGTACTCCTTGTAAATGAAAATTGGCTAACAGAGTGTTTATAATGGGCACTTTTTGGCAAACACATGAACCCAGTAAGTGTTCTCGACTACCGATACGGCACAGACCAAATGAGAGACATTTTCAGAGCTGATTCGTATTTAGGATTTCTTATGGAGGTAGAAGCCACACTTGCCGAAGTTCAAGAATCAATTGGTTTGATCCCAAAAAATAGTTCCAAGAATATAAGACAAGCAATTCCCAAAGTGACTCGAAAAAGGGTTGAAGATATTGAATCGGAAATTAATCACGACATAATGGCTGTTGTAAAGGCACTTGAAGAAAAATCAGGAGACTCTGGGAAATGGATTCACTTTGGTGCTACTAGTTATGATATTGTAGATACGGCAAGATCATTACAGCATAAAAGCGCCTTAGAATTAATCGAACATGCAATTAAAGAACTAATCAAATCACTTAGTTCTTTAGCAAAAAAACACAAAAACACAGTAATGTTGGGAAGAACACATGGCCAATGGGCAACACCAATCACATTTGGTCTGAAAATAGCTGTTTTTCTGTCAGAACTTAAGAGACATAGACAAAGACTGAATGAGATAAAGCCAAGAATTGTCACTGGGAAATTTCTAGGTGCCGTGGGTTCAGGTGCTGCAATGGCTCCACATACCTTAAATGTTCAATCTAAAGTTTGTAAAAAACTAGGATTGAATGAACCGCTAGCGACAACACAAATACTTGGCAGAGACCGGATTGCTGAATTAGTTGCTTGGGGATCAAATCTAGCCACAAGCCTAGAAAAATTCACACTAGAAGTTAGAAATCTCCAACGAAGTGACATTGGTGAAGTTGCTGAAGCATTCAACAAAGAAAAACAAGTCGGTTCATCTACAATGGCTCAAAAAAAGAATCCCATCACTTCAGAAAATGTTGGTGGTCTGGCAAGAATTATTAGATCCATGCTTTACGTTTCATACGAAAATAATTTGCAGTGGCATGAAAGAGATCTTGCAAATTCAAGTAGTGAACGCATAATTCTGCCACAATTTTACATTCTATTAGAATACATTCTTATAAAATCCAACGATGTTTTCTCAAATTTGTTCGTTGATGTAGAGAGAATGAAGAAAAATTTAGATTCGGCGGGAGGCTTACCAATGGCTGAATCATTCGTTATAGCCCTAGGCAAGACTGAATTGGGTAGACAGGCTGCACATGAATTAGTGAGACAGATAACTATGGAGTCTGAAAGAAAAGGTACTAGTTTTTCCGAGGAAATATCTGTAAACAAGACTGTTTTAGAAAAAATAGGGAAAGATGAAATTAACAATTGTCTAAATCCAGAAAAATATACTGGTCATGCAGGTGAAATCATTGATCGTGTATTGAGTTCGATTTAATGAATTCTTATGCAATACCAATCGAAGGGAAAAATCTAAAAAATATTGGAAATAGAATTATCCTATCACTATCAAAAGATGGGAACACGTCAAAATATCGAATAATTGGGAATTTGATTTTTTTGGAGTGTACAAATAAAATTAATGGCTCAGTAGAAGGTAAAGAAGCATTTGATTCGGTAATTTCTAGTTCTGATGAAAAAGATATTTATAATTCAATAAGAAAATTGGTAAAAAATAAAAAAGAAACACAAACCTTCGCAATCCGAGTAATACGCAAGGGAAATCATCGGTATGATTCAACAAGCTTAGCTCGTAATGTTGCTGGTGCTGCATTTGAAGAATGGAAGAAAATATCTGTAAATCTTGGGAATCCCGAACTAGAAATATTTGTTCAAATTATTAATAACATTAGTATAATCTATCTAAAATACTCATGAAAATAACAATTATCGGTGCTGGTGCAATTGGCACAACTCTAGCTGCACTATTATCAAAGAAAGGAACGGAAATATCAATACAGTCGAATAAAGAAATTGAAGGTGACAAGGAGATAATGCTTATGAATTTTAGAGGTAAAACTATAAGGAAAAAAGTCAGAATTATTAACACACTAGATGATTCTGACTGGTACATACTAGCTGTAAAAAGTTATGATGTTAAAGAACTGATAAACTCTCTAAAAAATAAAAAGGCCAATATACTCTGTTGCCAAAATGGGATCAAAACCTACAATCTTCTCAAGACTGAAATTAATGAAAAACGTCTATCCCATATGGTAACTGGCATGGGTTGCTCAAAAATAGACACTGGAAAAGCTGAATTCAAAGGCTCAGGTTTTACTTTCATAGGAGAATCTTCAGGTGATATAAGAGGAGCGATTAACAAATTGGCTAGTAAAATGAACGAAGCGGAAATTGAGTGCAAAATAGTCGATAATATATTCGATTATGTATGGCTAAAAACAATAATCAACAGTTCAATAAATCCTGTTGCAGCATATAACAAAGTAGTCAATGGAAAGCTCAGTGAACCTAGTCTAAATGACCAAGTTAAAAAAATATGCAATGAATCAATTTTAATTGCTCAAAAAATTGGAATTGACTTGCCCTTGAACCCATGGGAAGAAGTCAAGAATATTATTAGAAATACTTCAGATAATAAATGCAGCATGTTGCAGGATTTAGAAAATGGAAACAGAACTGAAATCGATGCAATAAATGGAGAGATAATCAGAATCGCAAAAGCAAATAATCTAAACTGTAAATATAATCAGGAATTCTTCGATAAAATACAATCAATTACTAGCTGATTCCAAGAGCATTATTCGTTTTACTAATCGACTTTATATTATCTGATTCTAAGTTGAACATCGCTCTGATAGCGTCTATATTCTCAGGTATAACGTCAGATTCTTGGTGTATTGCCTGATAATAATACAATTTCTTTCCAAAAGCATGCACACCGTCCTTCCAAACTGCAATCTGATTCAAATCGCCTCTAGTGTATAGTGAATCGCGAGCTAACTCCATTATTTCCGCAGTCCCTGGCAAATTCCGTATTTTGTTACTGTCGGATTCCAAAAAACCTTCCAATAAATCCACACGGGGTGTAGACTCCCACATTGATATTACCTTTTTTACATCGGGTTCAGAATTTAACTCAGCAATTATACAATGAACATGCATTATAGTAGTAGGAACCTTAACGGCCATTGTTTGAATGTTAATGTCATCAATAACTGTCTGAACATCTGGTCCATGATGACTAGGAACATTAAGTACTGGCTCAATTGAATTGATAGGACCTCTATCACTATCTTTAGGATCACCGCTCCTACGTACCATAACTGCCTGAACATTATCTATTCCATATTCATTGCTAAGGGGGTATAAGGTACGTGCAAGTCCTGTTGTATTACAAGATACAACTCTAACATAATCCTGATTTATTGATGAAGAATAATTAGTTAAGGCGTTAAAACTAACACCAATTGGTGCATGTTTTTCACCTCCCTGCCAAATTGCCTTAGTACCATATTTCTGATACATTGCCATATTATTGACTCCTAGTTTTCCTGGAGTACAATCGATAATGACATCTGAAATCTCAACTAAATCCTCAGTAACACCTGAAACA
>CAZYZI010000037.1:0-11301 GCA_964651915.1 uncultured archaeon
TATCAACGTAGCTATTAGGGTAATCAGTGGTCGTGTATAGTAATATGAGAAACATGAAGCCCGTTCTGACGATGAGTGTTAGCTTTTTTAGCTAGATAATAGATGTAACCGATTTTTTTGATAAATACTTATATAATCTGTTTATTCCAACTCGGTCCGTGCGCATCTGGATCTTCCTGTTCATATTCTCCATACTGTTCCTGGCTCTGACCACAGTCAACGCTGATGATGACGAAGATGATGACGAAGATGATGACGAAGATGGTGATGAAAATGAATTGGGAGAAGGTTCTGGAGAAGTCGCTGCTTGGTTAATGGTCGCTTCATTTCTCTATGTGGTGCTAAGACAAAAAATTTCCCGGACCAAATTGAAGGAACTAGGATTGACGACAAAACAATACGGACAATCTCTACAAGCGACACTGAAACTCCATATGTGGGTCAGTGCAATTGCAACCATTCTGGCTGTATATCATGCCTGGTTGATGATAGCAGATGAAGGGTGGTTCGAAGACGATTCACTCACCGGTTATATTCCTCTAGTAGCGATGATTTATTTGACTCTCTCAGGAATCCTACTCTGGAGAAGATTGCCGGATGACTGGGTAGACCGTGCTCTTCGCAAGAGGGCACGGCAGGTTCACGTGCAGAGGTGGATTACTGTTCTTTTCGTTCTGGGTCTGTTGATTCACGTCGCCTCCTGAGATTAAAATACTGGCAAGCAGTAGCAGGGAGGATCTCATCATGGTCGCAGAGTCACCATGCTTTTAGGGTTTTCTAAGAACTTCATTGGAAGTGATATAGAAATTCAAAGAGGTGATGAGGGGCCCTTTATTGGAATTAACTTTTTAGGTTTTTTATCTTCATTTCTCATTCTTACATAATTCCTGATGTGAACTACTAACAATACCACATTTAGAGGAAGGAGACCCCACATCTCTTGTGTGATTGTAAGCCACCACCATACCATTTGGCTAAAAATTCCTACAACTGGAGCATTTCTTGAACGATTACCATATATCCAAACCGTTGCTATTGCTGCAAAAGAAGCTGCAAGTTCTGCAAAAATTTTTCCATCGAATTCCATTCTTCCTAGTGCATCATCCTTGAATCAAAGTAATATTTGAACTCCAGAATATTATTGAACGGATCTGACAGAAATATAGTGAGATGCTCTTCAGCCATGTCCTTGAAACGTGTGCCTATCTGGGATTCGGAATAATCCATGAGTTCGTCCGTCTGGTTCTCCCAGCCAAATTCAGTAACTGGGTCCAACAACTCAATCTGACGTTCGGTCAGCAATCTAATGAAAGAATCAAATTCCTCCTTATCATAGAAAGTTATTCCTAAATGCCTCGGATATGGATTCTTGTCCTTTGAAAGTTTTGAGGGATTCAAATGACATACCAACTGATCCCCAAAGAAATCAAAGGTTACTCTGTCCGGGTATCTGCGAGCCAATTTGAAACCCAGTTTTTCATTATAGAATTTTACAGCCTCATCCAAATCCCCGCATGGTATTGCAACATGAAATGCATTATCTGGATTTCTCATTGTCCTCCATATTGTGAATTCCACACTCACCTCCCTCTAAAGGAGTGTTTTGCCAACGCCCACTTCGTTCTAATTCCCCTCCTGGCGCCATACACGGACCACAACCTGTTGAACGATAACCTTGTGAATACAATGGATTAACGGGAATTCCATGTGTCGCAGTATATTTCCAAATATCTAATTCAGTCCAATCGAATATCGGATTTAATTTCTTTATTCCGTATTGTTCTTCTATTTTTGAATGCTTGTCAAAACGATCTTCACTTTCTGTACCTCTTAATCCACTAATCCAGGCATACGGTTTAAGTTTCTTCAAAGCATTCTTAAGAGGAGCAACCTTGTTGATTTCACAACAACCCTTTGGATCTGTCAAATACAACTTATCTGGTGCAGGTTCTTCATTTCTAAAAATTTGGAATTTATTTAAATTCCATTCCTTTACCACTCGTTGACGAAAAACAAGCGTCTCAACGGGTTTATTCGGAGTCGTAACCATAAAACTCCTTATTTCAGGATCAATACGAATGCACAGATGCATGACCACCATACTATCTTTGCCAAAGCTATTAGCTACTACTACGTTTTTATGTTTAGATAAAAAATCGTCTAAAAATGACAATGCCTCTTTCTCTTTAGTATACGTTTCTTTGAAAAATAGTGGCAGTGAACAAGAAGCCGAACTCATGCTTTCCTCAATAAGTTTTTTTCAAGCTCTATTGCTTTTGGAAAAAGGATGTTGTTCTCCAGATGAATATGCATATGAAGATCCTCTTCAAATGTTTCTAGATTTGTGTAAGCTGCTCTAAATGTATTACAAGCATCAGGAGGTAAATTATAGTCATCACTTAAATTTCTCAATTTCTTAAGAATATCTCCTGCCGTATCATGCTCTAAAAGCATCACTGAAATAGGGCCTTCTGCAAAAGGACCTAAACAACGACCTTCTTGGACCATGCTAGTAATATATGGAAACAAACACCTTTCTTCTTTCAACATGTGCTGTTTAAGTTCAAATCTTAAATCATCAAATAAGCTTGCAATTTCAATGGTATTTGGATGGTTTTTACCATGTACCTTCGCTACTTTATCTGTAAATTTAGCAATGGCTGGTGCTGTATCTCTAATGTATTGATGATGATGAACACAAATATATTGACTCAATTTATCTAAACGCATTTCATCAAATAAATTATCTTGCGTATCTCCATTATTCATTAATGATTGAATCTCAACCAGCACTTCTTGAACATCTAATTCCTTATCCAAACAAGCTGACTTAATTGTCACATCTCCATTGCAACAAAAATCTAATCCAAATTTATTGAAAACTGTTGCTGTTCGTCCGTCCATAGTCACTATTTCTCCTATTGTTTTACTTTTCATAATTATTTACTTCCGTCTGATTCGTCTAAGTCGTTTAGGCTTACAGGTTCAACTATAATGGTTCCAGTACGGGCATTCCCTATTTCACCGCAGAAAATGGAACAGTCTACTATTACGGTATTGCCTCCTGCAATTTCGACTTTACACAATCCTGTACTGCTATACTGAAATTCACCAGCTTTATCTGCAAAAAAATCTACAGTATATTCCTCTTCAACAGGTATTTTTGTAGAAATATCAAATGCTGAAAGGGTGAATGTCTTGGGCAAGAAATGATCTGAATCCTTTGATGAATTAAATCTCATGCGAACATGATCTCCTTCCTCAACCATTATTATGCTATTATCATAATTGAGATTCATCAAAATTTCTTTCCATTCGCCTTGCCAACCTTCCAAAACACACTGGTGCCCCTCTAAGACCGTGCCATGACCGCAAGAGGGGGCTTTTGTGTATAACTCTAGAGCCATTGGCGCAGTTAATATCAAAGTCAATAGAACTGCTCTCACTTTGATTGATGTATGCGCCAAATAGCTCATTTTTTACCTAACGACAGATATTTACTCGTATTTAGTCGCCCCCCTCAGAGCCATCTCCGTCTTCATCATAGATTTCGGCATTTTCAGCACCAGTTACCTCTATAATTCCAACTGAACCTTTCTGGAATGTTCTTGTCAATGCATGATCTACCAAAACATAGTTTGCAGGTACATCAAAAGTTACATCGACTACTGTAGCTCCTCCTGGTGGCACCAACACTGTTTGAATACTTTCTAGCGGTGGATTCTCAAATCCTCCAAGAGTATATACTTTATCAAATATTTCACCAATTAAGTGAAACGATGAAATTGTGTTAGGTCCGCCAACACCAAAGTAAATACGAACTGTTTCGCCAACTTCAGCTTTGATTGTATTCTCTCCAGTAAATGTTGCAAATTTACCATTAAAAACTACATATGTTGGATTCTCATCGAATAATGCATCATCATCAAATTCTTGATGACCGGCAGTACCTGGTCTCCATTTGGTATAGATGTCTCCTTGCATAAGATAAATTTCTTTATCTACTGAAGGCAATGGTACTTCAGGTTCAATAAGAATCATTCCATACATTCCTTTACTTATGTGTGTAGGAATATTTGGTGTAGCACAATGATAGACATATAGTCCAGAATGCAAAGCTTTGAACGAGAATGTACTAGTCGTACCTGGAGCAGTCTCAGTAGCTGCAGCCCCCCCTCCTTGGCCTGTTACGGCATGGAAATCAACATTATGGTGCATCATACTATCGGCTCTATTACTGAAATGTACAACTACAGTATCTCCCACACGGGCTCTGAACATAGGACCTGGAACCGTTCCATTATATGTCCAATATGTGAAAGTCGTTCCATCTTCTATTTCTGCTGTTAATTCTACAGCTTCCATGTATATGTGTACTACTGCAGGCTCAGTCCGTCCAACTGGCCTTGGCATTTCTAAAGGATCTTTTGCAATATTATCTGTATCTACTGCTAGAGCGGGGCCTATTGTTTCAACACCCCCCACTGGATCAACTTGATTTTCTCCACTACCAACAATAAATTTTCCTTCCATTCCGGCTCCACGATGGCCCGGAACATTACAATAATAATAGAAAGTACCTTCTATATCTGCTACAAAAGTTACGGTATCCTCACTATTCAACTCATACAATTGATCGGTTGCTACATTAAATTCATCTATTGTAACATCGTGAAGATTATTTTCACCCATAACCAATTTAATTGATACTTTGGATCCTAATGGTACACTAATGTCTGGATTTACGATACCATCAATATCTCCACCTTGTCCAATGAAGGACATCTCTTTTCCCACTAGTGTAAAAGAAACGGCGTCTGAATTATTACTGTTGTCTGAGATTGCGACACAATCACCATCAACTAACTCCGTCCCATCTCCACAAGATATTTTGTCACTGCTAAGACATCCTGCAAAGGCAGTGAATGCTACCAGAAGTGCCGTTAGCACAACTGATTTTTTCATACTTGTTTTTTTGTTTGTTTTCATATTTTGCGCTATGTATTCTTTATCCAATACATCGTATTAATACGATATATCGGATAGTATATATAATTTACTGATTTTTGATCATATTAAACATACAGATTGATAAAAAATGGCCTATTATTTTTACGCCATAGGCCAGGGCGTTTCTATGACGTGACGATTGCCGAAAGCATTACGAAAATTCCTCCTTATGGAGCCAAGAAGCATGTTTCGGAGCTTTTTTTGTATTGCTCCATTCTTCAAGCATTTCCTCAGCAACGGAATTGAGTCTCTCTAGGTCTTTTTTTGTCCTTGTGTTAACTGCTAACTCTATCCTGTGGCCATTCGGATCAAAAAAATATATTGATTTGAAAATCTTGTGGTTTATAGGACCTAGAACTGCTAAGCCACGATTTTCAGCCCTACTTTTAATTTCCAATAAATCTTGAGGAAACTCGACTTCAAATGCAATATGCTGCACCCAATCTGGAGTAGAAGGATCCTTTCCCATAGGTGGTGATTTTGGTAACTCAAAAAAAGCTAATACGCTACCCATCCCTGCATCTAAAAATACATGCATATAGGGATCTGGCTCCTTCGTAGAAGGAACCTTATCTTCTGCAATTGCTAATTGAAAATCCATGCCAAGAATATCCTTGTAAAATTCAACCGTTTCCTTAGCATCCTTACACCTATATGCTACATGATGGATTCTCTTTATTTTTGTTTCAACTTTTGGATTATCTGAAAAATCCAATAAATCTGTAGGAACGCCGACTGAGGATTCATTTATTAGCTTCATAAATTACCTCTCAAGGTTTGTTCTCTCTCGATTGACTCAAAAAGTGCCTGGAAATTACCTTGACCAAAACCTTTGCTACCTTGCCTCTGAATTATTTCATAAAAAAGAGTGGGCCTATCTTGTGTTGGCTTGCTGAACAATTGAAGAAGATAACCTTCATCATCTCTATCCACAAGAATACCTAATTTCCTTATCGATGAAATATCTTCCTTGATAGGGCCAACACGAGATTCCAATGTCTCATAATAGGTGTCTGGAACGTGTAAAAAATCAACACCTCTTTCATATAACTTGGAAATAGTATCTACTATATCGTCTGTCAATAATGCAATATGCTGAACTCCTTCACCCTCATAAAATTCTAAAAATTCTTCAATCTGAGATTTTTTCAATCCCTGTGCAGGTTCATTTATTGGAAATTTAATACGGCCATTATCGTTTTCCATTACTTTTGACATTAATGCACTATATTTTGTAGAAATATCTTTATCTGTAAAATGTATTATATTTCTAAAACCCAAAACTTTAGAATAGAAATTAGCCCATTTGTCCATTTGTCCTACGCCTACATTACCCACAATATGATCTATGAAATTAAGGCCCAAGGATTCTTCTGCCAAAATTTGTTCCTTATAATGTGGAAGAAAAGTTCCTCTATAATCATTCGTAGAAATAAATGAATGAATTGTCTCTCCATACGTTTGAATTGCTGCACGCCTTACAATACCGCCAGTATCTTCCAAATTATAAGGCTCAACTGCTGGTTTGGCTCCTCTCTTTACAGCTTCATTGAAACAAAAATCTACATCATCTACATGAAAAGCAATATCGAAGACCGCATCTCCATGCCTTCTGATATGTCCACCAATCCAACTTCGACTATGTAATGGTGTAGTCAGAACTAATCTTATATTTCCTTGAGATAAAACATACGATGCACTATTCCTATTTCCTGTTTCTAAACCTGAATAAGCTAATTGTGAAAAACCAAATGCTTTACGATAATAATAGGCTGACTGCTTTGCATTGCTTACAAATAATTCAATATGGTGTATTGCTTTAATTGATATATCTCTAGGCATTGGATTTCCTCCAAAAAGTCAATGACACTAAAACGCTAATAGCAGCAATAAAAGACAAACTTGACATCGATGAATTTTCTTCAACGTAATTTATTCCTTCTACTGATTTTTTCCCAAAATTCCATTTGTCAAAATCATTCGCTTCTCCATCTCCGTTGACTGAATTCACACTAAATCTGAAAGTTACTTTCTTTGAATCGTCTGACGGAGCTGTCCAACTAAAATTCCAACTTCTTAAATTATTGCCTTCTTCAGTATGTGTCAGTGAACCGTCTCCCATAATTTGCGTAGTCCCATCCACTGACGAAAGTGTTCCTAAACTACTGCTAAGACTAAAACCTCCTTGATTGTTAGACTCTGAAGAAACATCAGGACCTCCTGCAAAACTTATTTCGAGATCATAAACCTCATTTGCTGTAAAATTATCTGAAAAGCCTGAAATAGTAATTGATACCGCACTAGATTCTGAATTTGAATGGCAGAAACACCCGTCTTCAGAATCAGTATAGGATATTCCTTCACTGCGAGACTCTGCTGGCGTTAGAAGTAATATCAAACCAGCCACAATAAATATTGAGATTATTGCCTTTACTGGTGTGAAAGACAAAGCAATCATTATGACCACTCCAGTGTACTAGCGCCCCACGGATTTGAGCCTGGTTTTTTACCGTGTGAATAACTTTGTACCAAATTGTACAAAAATAATAATTGTGAAATAAATACAATGATTGCTCCTACTGTAGCCCACTGATGATAAATTCCCCAACTAGTCTCCTCATAAACATAAACCCTACGTGGCATATCTGTTAAAATAAAAAGGGGCGTCATAGTCATAATCGTTCCAAAAAAGGAACCCCAGAAATGCCATCGACCTAATTTTTCATCAAGAAGGCGTCCAAACATTAGTGGATACCAATAATAGATTCCTGCAACAATACCAAGTACTACCGAACCTAAAGTATAGTGGAAATGAGCTACAATGTAGTACGTTCCTCTTAAGTGATAATCAATAGCTGCTGAAGACAAAAATACTCCAGTTACGCCACCGATAACAAAAATTCCAATTGCACCTAGAGCGAAAAGATTTGCGGTTGTAAAAGTTATTTTTCCATTATATAATGTTGCAATCATACAAATCATTATCACTGCAAATGGAATCGAAATTAATTCTGTAGTTATACTCATTACTTCTCTTAATAAAGGATCAATTCCTGTTATGAACATATGATGAACCCAAACAATCACACTCAAGAATGTACCGACAATTAAAGAATAAATGATGTATCTTTTGCCATAAAGGGGTTTCTTTGAAAATACAGGAATTATTTCAGCTAAAACTCCCAATTCAGGCAATAATACAACATAAACTTCAGGATGTCCAAAAAACCAGAAAAGATGAGCCCACAATATTGAACCATTCGTCTCCGGAGAATAGAACACCGTTTCAAACAATCTATCTCCCACAAGCATCAAAAGAGCTGCAAGAAGAACTGGAAATATAGTCAACATTAGAATAACTGTGAATAATATTGTCCAAGTAAAAATAGGCATATCCCATATTTTAATCTCTTTTTCTCTATGAAATAATATAGTAACAATGAAATTAATTGTCGAGGCTGTTACTGAAATAATTAGCAGAACTAACCCTACTCCCGCAAGATTTACTCCATTGCCTGGACTGTACTCTACTGAAGTCAAAGGTGAATAAAATGTCCAACCAACATCTGCTGCCCCTCCAAAAACAAAGCCAGAGGCTGCAACTAAACCACCAAATAAAAAAGTCCAAAAGCTAAGCGCATTGAGCCTCGGAAAAGCCATGTCTTTTGCACCTATTTGTAAAGGCACTACGTAATTTGCAAAAGCAAATGATAATGGCGATGCGAAAAATAAAACCATTACTGCACCATGCATAGTCACTACTGAATTGTAAAAGGATCCGGAATCATCACCTGGCGCCCAATCTAACCATACTGTACCATTATTTGGTTGATAAAGCTGAGCTCTTATCAATAATGAAAGTAAAAGGCCTATAAATCCAAAAATAAGGGTAGCAACAAAATACATTAATCCTACATCTTTATGATTAGTTGTCCGTAACCAGCGATTGATTGATTCAGTACTAAAAGCATTCATGATTCAAACTCCGCATCTAAACCATTTTTGTAGTCAATTTGTTCAACCAAGACTAATTTACCTGTCATTTCCGTATGTTTACTACCACATAATTCCATACAAGATATTGGATAATCACCCACATCAGGAGCATCAAACCATATCACAGTAGTTCTATTGGGAATTGCATCAATTTTCAAACGTAGTGAAGGGACTGCAAAATTATGCCAAACATCATCTGATGTAACCTCCAAAATTACTATCGTATTAATTGGAACCAACAAAACATCATAACTCACATTTCCATTAGGATATTCAAATTTCCAATAGTATTGATGCGCGGAAACTTTAACTGTTAGAGGGCCGTCTCCCCACCCTTCTTCAGGATTTTCATAAAACTCAACCATATTGATTGTGCCTGCTGTCAAGCCCATCAATATTGCAAAAATAGCTGCAGTTACAAACCATGTCCATGTAGGATCTCCTCTATGTTTAGGTGCAACTCCTAATTTTGGCATGTCGTCTGGATCAGGTACTGTATCTTTTGCCCTAAATTTGTATATTAACCAAATGAACCAACCATAAACTAGAAGAGAAACTGAACCTCCCGTCAGTAAATACCAGTTCATCAATTGATCATACTTCTCAGCGTGGACACCAGTTGTACCTGTCTCAACACAAGAGGCACAGGCCAAAGCATTCTCTGAGAAAAAGATTCCCAAAAGTAATGCTAAACCTATAATTTTGATTTGAAAGAATTTCATTATATAACCTCCAAATAAACTACAAACAAAATTAAAACCCAAATAATGTCAACAAAATGCCAGTAAAGTATAATACTCCTAGGAAGTTCTGTTGTTTTAGCCAAACTATTTGACTTAGAAAGCCACCGTAATATTGAAAGTGCTACTATACCTATTAAAACATGTAAACCATGCACTCCTGTTAAAGCAAAAAAAGCAGTACCAAAACTAGACTTTTGAGTTAACCCCTCATTATACAAATTATAGTATTCATAAATTTGACCAAAAAGAAATAAGGTACCTAGCAAAATAGTTGCTTCTAACCAATAATTGGAATCCTCTCTAGATTTCAAGTGTTGTTCTGCTGTATATGCACTTACAAATAATAAAATAGAGTTGAAAGCAACAAAAACAAGATTAAATTCAACACCAGAAGGTGGCCAAGTATTGCCTGCATCAATCGAATAAAAGCGTGCCCAGAACCAAAATATAAAAAATACTCCAAAAATCAAAGCCTCAGTAATAATTATCACAATGGTTGCAGGGTATGTATCTGTTGATATTTTATCCCTTTTTGGCCATAATACTACTTCCTCATTTATCCAATTCCAAATCGAATAGACTACTAAGAACAAACCTATTGGTAGCAATGGCCAAAACAATAAACCCGCTAACAACAAAGTTGTCCCTAAAGCATTCAAAAAAGGTTGAATGCTACCGTGTACATCTCCATTAATGTTTTCATTCATTTCAAATACCTATAGTTTATATCGTATTGATACGTTATAGCTTATAGATATCTATAAATAGATTTGTGTAACATGGTTCATGTGAACAATTTCCACCTCTATTCTACTACTACTGGCCTTCAGCCTGTCTCGAGTCCAATTAAGAGGAAAATCCTTGAATTTTTGTCAAAAGGTAAAAAAACTCAAAAAGAAGTTATGAAATTAGTAAAACGCACACAGTCGACAACTGCAAGACATATGCTTGAATTAGAGGCCGCTGGATTAATTAAATCATATATTGATGAAAATGATAGTCGCAGGAAAATATATACAGTTACGGGAGAATTAGTTGCTAAAGGTGGAAATCCTGTGAATGAATTAACTGGACATCTTGAACGTTCGACAGAAAAAGGATTGAAGAAAGATGGAAATCTTAAAGACAATATCAATAAGTCACTAAGATTTGTAGTTGAATCTTGGGGGCTATCTCTTGATTCTATGTTGAGAGAGACAGGACATTCTATCGGTTTACACGTCGCTAAGAAATTAGGGCCGACTAATGGAGATTTAAAAGATATAATTAAGGAGTTAACCATTTTCTGGAAGGATAATAATATAGGAATTATAAAAATACAAAAAGAAAAACCTCTTGTTTTAAGAATTGAAAGTAATTATGATTGTACTGGCGTGCCTGAAATAGGAAAGCCATTATGTGCTCTAGATGAAGGAATTATGGAAACGGTATTCAGAGAAAGAACAAAAAATAATTGGAAAGTAAGAGAATATGCTTGTCACGGAACCGGACATGAACACTGTTTATTCAAACTCAACGAAATAAAATAAATCAAAAATGGCATTATTATCCT